>CAKZJK010000183.1 GCA_936942565.1 uncultured Caulobacter sp.
GAGGCCCACGCCGCCGACGCCATGGCCGAACTTGGGGTCATCCCCAAGATCGCCGCCGAGACGATCTGGGAGAAGGGCCGCGACGCGGTCTGGGACAGCGACCGCATCGACGAGATCGAACGCGTCACCAAGCACGACGTCATCGCCTTCCTGACCCACGTGTCGGAAATCGTCGGTCCCGAAGCCCGCTTCCTGCACCAGGGCATGACCAGCTCGGACGTGCTGGACACCTGCTTCGCCGTGCAGCTGTCGCGCGCCACCGACCTGCTGCTGGAAGACGTCGACCTGGTGCTGAAGGCGCTGAAGCGCCGAGCCCTTGAGCACAAGATGACCGTCTGCGTCGGTCGCAGCCACGGCATTCACGCCGAACCGATCACCTTCGGCCTGAAGCTTGCCGGCTACTACGCCGAGTTCCAGCGCGCCAAGGAGCGCCTGGCGATGGCCAAGTTCGAGATCGCCACCTGCGCGATCTCGGGCGCCGTCGGCACCTTCGCCAATGTCGATCCGCGCGTCGAACAGCACGTGGCCGACAAGATGGGTCTGGCCGTCGAGCCGGTCTCGACCCAGGTGATCCCGCGCGACCGTCACGCCATGTTCTTCGCCACGCTCGGCGTCATCGCCTCGTCGATCGAGCGGCTGGCCACCGAAATCCGCCATCTGCAGCGCACCGAAGTGCTCGAAGCCGAGGAATATTTCTCGCCGGGCCAGAAGGGCTCGTCGGCCATGCCGCACAAGCGCAACCCGATCCTGACCGAGAACCTGACGGGCCTGGCGCGTCTGGTCCGCTCGGCCGTGGTCCCGGCGATGGAGAACGTCGCCCTCTGGCACGAGCGCGACATCAGCCACTCGTCGGTCGAGCGCGGCATCGGCCCCGACGCCACCATCCACCTCGACTTCGCCCTGCGCCGCCTGGCGGGCGTGATCGAGCGCTTCAACATCTATCCCGACAACATGGCCAAGAACCTGGACAAGCTGGGAGGCCTCGTCTTCTCGCAGCGCGTCATGCTGGCCTTGACCCACAAGGACGTCAGCCGCGAGGACGCCTACGCCGCCGTGCAGGGCAACGCCATGAAGGTCTGGCGCGGCGAAGGCCGGTTCCTCGATTTCCTCAAGGCCGACCCCGTGGTCTCCAAGGCGCTGACGACCGCGGAGCTCGAAGACCTGTTCGACCTTGGCTACCACACCAAGAACGTCGACGTGATCTTCAAGCGCGTCTTCGGCGAGCAGGCCTAGGGTCTTGGACGACGCGCCGATCCTGCGCCTGAATCCGGCGCTCGATCCGGCCGCCTTCGCGGCAACCTACGCCCGCGAGGGCGTGGCGCGTATCCCGGACGTCTTCGAACCGGCCGTGGTCGATCGCTTGGCCGGCATACTCGAACAGACCATCGACTGGGACATCATCTGCTCGGACGAGCGCGGCAAGGCCGAGGTGATGGACCGCGCGCGGCGGCAGGCTCTGGGTGGCGACGCGATCGCCCAGCGGCTGCACGCGGCGACGACGCGGGCCCGCGAGGGCTTCGCCTATGTCTATCTCGGCTATCCGATGATCGACGCCTATCTGGCCGGGCGCGACCCGGGCCATCCGATCCACGCCCTGACCGAGTTCCTGAACGGCGACGCCTTCATCGGCTTCTGCTCGGCGGTGACGGGCGAGACGACCGTCGCCAAGATCGACGGCCAGGCCACCTGCTATCGCCCCGGCGACTTTCTCACGCTGCACGACGATACCGGCGTGGGCGAGCGCCTGGCGGCCTACACCCTGGGCTTGACGCGTCACTGGCGTCCGGACTGGGGCGGCCAGTTGCTGTTCCACGACGCCAAGGGCGACGTCGAGCGGGGCTACGCGCCAGCCTTCAACACCTTGACCCTGTTCCGCGTGCCGCGCGTCCATTCCGTGGCGCCCGTCGCGCCCTACGCCGGCGCGCCGCGCCTGATGGTCACCGGCTGGCTGCGGAACGACACGCCCCATGCCGACGGTTAAGCGGGGCTTCCCGCCGGTCGTCGATGCGAACGCCCGCGTCCTGATCCTGGGAAGCCTGCCTGGCGAAGCCTCCCTGGCCGCGCGCCAGTACTACGGCAATCCCAGAAACGCCTTCTGGCGTTTGATGGAGGTGGTTCTGGACGCGCCGCTGGTCGTCCTCGCCTACGAGGATCGCCTCGTCGCGTTGAAGGCGCATGGCGTCGCTCTCTGGGACGTGATCGCGCGAGCCCAGCGGCCGGGCAGTCTCGACGCCGCCATCCGCGATCCGGCGGCCAATAACCTTCTGGCGCTCATCGAGACCCTGCCGGACCTGAAGCTCGTGGCGTTCAACGGCGGCGCGGCGGCCAAGCTGGGCGAGCGGCTGATCGGCGGGCGCGTTCCGACCGTGGCCCTGCCCTCCTCGTCTCCCGCCCACGCCGCGCTGAGCTTCGAGCAGAAGGCGCGGGCCTGGCGCGGGCTCGCGCCGTTCATCGACGCCGGGGCCCAATAAAAAGCCCGCGCCGCCGACCTCGGCGACGCGGGCGAACGCCTGGGAGGGCCTAGGCGATGTTCTTGACCGGCACGTTCTCGACGTGGGTCGTCACATAGTTGAAGCCGCCCGAGCCGTTCCACTGCTGATCCACCGACAGGGCGGCGGTGAAGTTGGCCAGGAACGAGCCGATCGCTGGCGGCGGAACCGAGTAGACGAACTCGCCCTGCAGCGAGACGAGCTGGTGGTTGGGGCCAAAGCCGGTCTGATAGATCTGGCCGGTCACGGGGAACCGGTGGTTGCCGCCGGGGACGGCCTGGGTGATCTCGGCGATGCCGGCGACGTGGCCCGACGCGGCCTGGACCGACAGCGCCAGATTGACCAACGGGGCGCCCGGCGTTCCGGCGTTCCCGACCACCGCCTTGACGAAATACAGACCCAGCACGTCGCTGGCGGTCTTCTGGGTGTGAAGCGTACCGACTTCCGCAGTCATTGGACGTTCTCCCTGCTTTGAGGCGACCTTGGCGATCGCCGGCCGGCACATTGAGCTTTCGCGTCGGAGACGCCAGATAAAACCTGAGCGGAAATTTGTATTTCTAACAATCAGGACGTGTTTATTCGTCCGGAGCTCGCCTAACGGCGTTAACCAATTCCGGACAAGGCAAGACGTTGCGGGCGCACAGGAGCGCCAGGCTCAACCTGAGGTGATTTTAGAATAAATCGAACGCCCTCCCGGGCGCGGATCGAGCACGAAAAAGGCCGCCCAAAGGGGCGGCCCCATTCAGCCAGCGATGCCGCCAGCGCTTATTCGCCAGACTTGATCTGCTCGCGAGCCTGCGCCAGCAGCTCGGCCATCTTCATGCGGACCTCGCCTTCGCCGATCGAGACGCCCGAACCCTTCAAGTCCTCGAAAACCTTACGGAAAACGTCGTCGTCGCCCGGCTGTTCGAAGTCGGACTTGACCACGGCGCGCGCGTATTCCTCGGCGGTCGCCAGGCCCATCAGGCCGGCCGCCCATTCGCCCAGAAGGCGGTTGCGGCGCGCGGCCGCCTTGAATTCCAGTTCCTGGTCCAGCGCGAACTTGCGTTCGAAACCCTGTTCGCGTTCGTCGAAGGTGGTCATGAAGGCCCCAAAGTCGTCTGAGGCGGCTGCATATATCGTGCCGCTTCGGTCCGCAATCTCGGGATCGTCCCGAGCGGCGTTTATGGTCCTTAGCATAAACCAAATTCGCCCGCCTTTGTTTGCGCCGTCGCGCTCATTCAGGTAGGTTCCACGGGACATTTTTTAGTGAGCGGCCTTGAGTCGAAAGCCGCGCGCAGCTATCCGCCGCGCGCGCTTTTCGTTTCTCGGGAAGTTTTTCCGGGCATGGGCGGCGCGCGCTTTCCAAAAAGGGCCTCGACGAGAGCCATGACGACCCGTCGCAAGAAGATCTACGAAGGCAAGGCCAAGATCCTGTACGAGGGCCCCGAGCCCGGCACCCTGATCCAGTACTTCAAGGACGACGCCACCGCGTTCAACGCGCAGAAGAAGGCGGTCCTGGAAGGCAAGGGCGTGATCAACAACCGGATCAGCGAGTACATCATGACTCGCCTGAACTCGATCGGCGTCCAGAACCACTTCATCCGCCGCCTGAACCTGCGCGAGCAGCTGATCAAGGAAGTCGAGATCGTCCCGCTCGAGGTCGTGGTGCGCAACATCGCCGCCGGCTCTATCGCCACGCGCCTGGGTTTGACCGAGGGTCAGCCCCTGCCCCGCTCGATCATCGAGTTCTACTACAAGGACGACAAGCTCGGCGACCCGATGGTCTCCGAGGAGCACATCACCGCGTTCAACTGGGCCGCGACCCAGGAGATCGACGACATGATGGCCATGGCCCTGCGCGTGAACGACTACCTGTCGGGCCTGTTCAGCGGCGTCGGCATCACGCTGGTGGACTTCAAGATCGAGTTCGGCCGCATCTACGAGGGCGACTTCTCGCGCATCATCCTGGCCGACGAGATCAGCCCCGACAGCTGCCGCCTGTGGGACGCCGCGACCAACGAGAAGCTGGACAAGGACCGCTTCCGCCGCGACCTGGGCAACGTCATCGAGAGCTATACCGAGGTGGCCCGCCGCCTGGGGATCATGAAGGAAATGCCGACCGTCATCCAAGGCGGCGTGCACTAGGTTGGGTTCTCCTCCCCCGCCTGCGGGGGAGGTGGCGCGGCGCGCGGCGCCGTGACGGAGGGGGCGCAAAGCCCGATGCGCTGGACGGCAGGGCGACGCCCCCACCAACGCTTCGCGGTCCCCCTCCCCCGTTACACGGGTGAGGAGATTTAGAGTGAAAGCCACCGTCCACGTATTCCTGAAGCCCGGCGTCCTCGACGTTCAGGGCAAGGCCGTCGAGAACGCCCTGCACGGCCTGGGCTGGCCGTCGGTGAAGGACGCCCGCGTCGGCCGCGTCATCGAATTCGACCTGGCCGAAACCGACGCCGAAAAGGCCAAGGCCGAGGTCAAGGCCATGTGCGAGAAGCTGCTGGCCAATACGGTCATCGAAAGCTACCGCATCGAAGTCGCCTAGAGCCTCCAGCGCTTTCGAGCTGGATGAAGTCCGGCCCGCCAAATGCCCTAAAGGGGGAGGACCTAGCGTCCTCCCCCTTTACTTTTGACCCAACCAAGCCTTCAAGCGCGCGTCCTGAGCCCCGCTAGCGTCTGGCGAAACAGCCAGCTTGAAGACCTGGCCGCTGGCCGCCGGTTCGCGCTCGAGTCGCAGGCCATACCAGTCCAGGGCCTCGCCATAGTCGAGCTCTCCGGGCAATGAGACGGCTTGGCCGAGCCAACTGGCCAACGATAGTCCGGTGGCGGTCTCGGCGGTGGCCGTGAAGTCGCGGGATGTGAAGCCGCGCTTTCCCGAATAGGCGCGATAGGCGGCATGCATGACGTCGTCCAGACTAGCGCGCCCCTGGCTCTGCTTGCGGATATGCGCGTCCATCAGCAAACCGACGACCTCGCCCTTGATGTAGTAACTGACCGTCGCGTCCGAGGCGGCGACGCCCGAATTGCTGTTCGACCAGACCTCGCGAGATGACTGTTCGAGCGACTGCTTCAGGCGCCCCGGCGCGTTTTGCAGAGCCGTGATCTGCTTTGACAGCCCGCTCAGATAGGCGTCGACGCCGATCAGCCCGCTCCGCCGCAGCATCAGGTTGCTGTAGTACGAGGTGAGCCCCTCGGAGATCCAGAGGGTCGAGAGCGTCGGCGTCTGCTCGTAATCGAACGCGACCAGCTCCGCGGGCCTCAGGCGCTTCACGTTGAAGGCGTGCTGATACTCGTGGGCCAGTAGGCCCAACAGCGCGGCATAGCCGGTCTCGCTCCGGAACCTGTCCGGGTGAACGTTGACCATCGTCGAATAGCTGTGCTCCAGCCCGCCGCCCGCCGGACGGATGGCGATCAGAAACGCATAGTTCGGCCACGGCTTGGCGCCCCAGAAGTCACGCGTTTCATCGACCACGACCTTCAGATCAGCCATCAGCCGCGTCGCGTCCACCGGGGCCGCGCCCTTGTTGAAGACGAGCTGATGCGGCGTGCCCTTGGAGAAGAACGTCCGGATATCGAGATCCCCCGCCATGATCGGGGAGTCGACTAGCTCCTGATAGTCAGTGGCCACGAACGCGGGGCCCGCCCGGCTCTCGACCGGCCGCATCCCCGTCGCGCTGACCCAGCCTTTCGGCAACGAAAGCGCCACGTGCTGGACCAGGTGTTCAGTCCCCTTCAAGGCCATATAGGTCGCCGAGCCGTTGAGAACGGCGTAGCTGGGCGTCACCTCGTTCCTGGAAACCGAACGCGCCTTCGCCGACAGCGTGTAGCGGACGACAAGCTTGCGGGCGCCCCGCGCCTCGATCGACCATTGATTTTGCCCGGCGTCGGACGTCTTCAGCGCCCGTCCCCGTTCGTCGTGGACTTGGAGGGCGACCACGTCCTTCTTGTAGTCCTCCCGGACGTAATAGCCCGGGGTCCAGACGGGCGCGTACAGCGTTGCAAGGTCCGTCGTTACCGGGAAGGTCGCCTCGACCTCGACGGTCTGCGTCGCGGGGTCGAGGATCGCAATGCGATAGGCGACTCCCTCGGTCGCGCGCGCGCCAGCGGCCGTGGCCAGGGACGGAACACAGACCAAGACCGCCAAGACCAGGGCCGCTAGACGCGCGTACTTCACCACCGCCTCCAGGCTAGGGCGCGAGCCCTTTCTACCGGGGCATCCAGACTCGAGTCGCCTCGCGGTGTAACCATCGCGGCGTCATCGCGCGCGCCCGAGCCCAATTGCCGAAAGCGTAGGCGCTTCGCT
>CAKZJK010000184.1 GCA_936942565.1 uncultured Caulobacter sp.
CAGCACCGCTTCCAAGCGTCGCGCCAGCTGGTCGGGACCGTACTGTTCGAGCACCAGGGTCCGGGCCGCCTCGCCCAATCGGCGCGCGCCGTCCGGGTCGCCGATCAGCTCGCCCAGCGCCTCGGCCAGGCGATCGGCGTCGTCTTCCGGGACCAGGCGACCGTTGACGCCCTCGTCGATCATCTCCATCGGCCCCGCGATCTCGGAGGCCACCACCGGCAGACCCACGCCCATCGCCTCCAGCAGGGTCAGCGGGAAACCCTCCTGATGCGACGGGAAGGCGAAGAGGTCGCCGGTGGCCAGGAAGCCGGCCACGTCCTCGCGCCAACCGACCAGCTTGACGCACGGATCGAGATCGAGCTCGCGGATCAGGGCCTCCAGCGCCGGGCGTTCGCCGCCCTCGCCGGCGATCTCGCAGACCACCTCCAGATCCCAGGCGCGCAGCTTGCCGACCGCGCGGATCAGGACGTCGAAGCCCTTCTTGGGATGCAGACGTCCGGCGGCGACGATGCGGATCGCCCCCTCGGTCCGCGCGAAGGGCTCGGCGCGGGCCGTCGGCGGCGTCACCGCGTTCGGAATGAAGTGGACGTGGTCCTCCGGCGCGCCGCGCTCGACCGCCAGCCTCGCCAGGTGCTGGCCCACGCACAGATAATGGACGCCCGGTCGGATATCGAAGACCGGCTTGTGCACGCACACGGCCTGGACCGCGTTCGCGGGCGCGGCCTTGGCGAACACGCGGGCCGGGCGTTGGCCGTGGCTGAGGATCAGGTCGGGCCGTACGCTCCGGACCAGCGCCTTGGCCGCGCCCACGGTCAGCGGGTCCCAGTCGGTATAGGCCGGCATGGTCGCGAACGGCGGCGTCCGCGAGGCCCGCGCGGCCGCGACCTTGCCGCCCTGGCGCACGACGCCGACGCAGCGTCCGCCGCGACGGGCGGCCCACGCCTCCAGGATCGGCTGATAGTCGAGGAAGACCTGCTCGAGACCGCCCAACCCCTTGCCCAGCATGGCGTGCAGGATGTTGCTCAAGACAGGCTCCGGGGCGGCTTCGCGGGCCGGGACCATCATGGCGCCCGGCGACGGTGTCAACGCGGGAGCGGCCAATTGGAACCAACGGCCAGACTTGGCCATTCACGAAACGTGGGGGTTGCGTTTAACTGGCGGCCGACAGCCGCACGTCCAAAAGCCGCGAAGACCTCTTCCTCTCCTGTCGCGAGGATGATCTTGAGCCGAGATGACGACTACGCCGAGCATATCGGAAAGCTGCTCCACGACGAGCGCTTGTCGGCCGACGCGCGGATGGCCCGGATCCTGATCGCCGCCACGAAATGGCGCACGGAGCACTGGTCGAACCGCATGACGCGGGTCAGCACGCGGGTTCGCGGCGGCCCCTTCGAGGGGATGGACTACTGCGTCAACGCGGCCGAGGGGGCCTATCTGCCGCGCCTTCTGGGAACTTACGAGGGCGAGCTGGCGCCGGTGATCGAGGCGCTGCGCCAGGACCCGCCCGACCACGTGATCGATATCGGCTGCGCCGAGGGCTACTACGCCGTCGGCTTCGCGCGGATCTTTCCGAACGCGCGCGTCCACGCTCGCGACATCGACGAAGTCGCCCGCCGACGCTGCGGACTGCTGGCAAAGGCCAACGCGGTCGATGACCGGGTCGAGATCGGCGGCGAGTTCACGGGCGAGGATTTCGCGGCGTTCGAGGGCCTCAAGACCCTGGTGTTCATGGACGCGGAGGGGTTCGAGGACGAGCTGCTCCATCCCGACCGCCATCCCGCGCTGCGGGGCTTCTGGCTGGTCGTCGAGACCCATCCGGGCGCTCGCCCCGGCGTCACGGATCGGCTGATCGAGCGCTTCAAGGCCACCCACGAGATTCAGCGCATCGACCAGGACACGCCGCGGGGGACGCTTCCCCGGGAGCTTCGCGAGGCGAGCCACCTCGAAATGCTGATCGCGATGTGGGAGTGGCGGGGCCAACCCACGCCCTGGCTGTTCATGCGTCCCAAGGCAAGCCAGGCGTCAGCCCGCTAGACGCGCCGCCACCTCTTCCCCGATCGCCAGCGAGCTGGTCAGGCCGGGGCTTTCGATGCCGAACAGGGCCATCAGGCCTTCCAGGCCATGATCCTCGGCGCCGCGGAACTGGAAGTCGGGCTGCGGCTCGTCGGGTCCGTGCAGCTTGGGCCGCACGCCCGCGTAGTCGGGCGTCAGGACGCCGTCCGGCAGGCCCGGCCAGAACTTGCGGATATAGGCGGCGAAGGCCTCTGCGCGCGTCGGATCGACTGAGTAGTCGGGCGCCGGCACGTATTCCAGGTCCGGCCCGAACACCGCCTGCCCGCCCAGGTCGTTGCGGTAGTGCGTGCCCAGCGCCCCGTGGATCGGCGGCGGATAGATCAGCCGCTGGAACGGGGCCTTGCCGGTCAGGCGGAAATAGACGCCCTTGCCGTAGTGGGCCTTGGGGATGTGGTCCTTGGGATAGCCCTCGATCCGGCCGGCGACGTCCTGCGATGACAAGCCCGGCGCGGTGACCAGCAGCCGGCAGGTCAGGCTGGTCGGATCGGCTCCGCCCGCGCGGACCTTGAAGCCTCCACCGGCGAACGGCTCGGCGCCCTCGAAGGGCGTTCCCAGCACCACCGCCCCGCCGGCCGCCTCGATCTCGCCGTGCAGGGCCAGCATGTAGTCGTGGCTGGCGAAGACGCCGCTCTCCGGCGACAGCAGCGCCGCGTAGGCGTTGAGGCCCGGCTCCAGCGCGCGGGCCCGCTCGCCCGCCAGGCGCTCCATGCCCTCGACGTCGTTGGCCAGGGCCTGGTCCCAGATGGCGTCGAGGCGCGGGATCTCGTCAGGGCTGGTCGCCACCACCAGCTTGCCGCACCGCTTGTAGGCGACGCCATGCGTGTCCAGGAACGCGTACAGCATCCGCCGTCCCTGAACGCAAAGCCGCGCCTTCAGCGAGCCGGTCGGATAGTAGAGCCCGCCGTGGATGACCTCGGAATTGCGCGACGAGACGCCCTGACCGATGTGGCCCTCCGCCTCCAGCACGGCCACGACCAGGCCGCGTCGGGCCAGGGCGTAGCCGCAGGCCAGCCCCACGGCTCCGGCCCCCACCACGACGGCGTCGAAATCGTATTCGATCATTTCAGGGTCGCCGAATGCTTGACGGCGCGGATACGGACACGCCGTTCCGTCACTGTGTAGAAGATCATGTAGAACCCATGGGGGACCACACGCCACCCTGGACGGCGGAGCGTCTCGGGCGCCGCGAATGGAAAGTCCGCGATACCCGCGCAGCGCGCGAGGAGCTCGTCGAGATAGGTCTCGGCGCGGGCTGGATTGTCGTCAGCGATATAGTCGCGAACGCGCAACAGGTCGCGCTGAGCTTCCGCCGAAATGACGAGCCGACGCTTCACCCGCGAGACGGCGCCAGACGCTCTTTTAGACCCGCGCGAAGCCCCTTGAAGAAGTCGTCGGCGTCGACATCGGTCGATGGATCATCGGCCTGCTCCAACGCATCAAGCAGCGCCTCCAGCTTCTCCGAACCGCCGACGATATCGGCCGCCCGGCGATAGTTGAGTTCTGCCAGCTCGGCCGCCAGCCCCTCGTCCAGGGACGCGAACTCGCCGCGATCGACCCGCGCCTGCAGATCGGCGGCGTCCTCGGCGCTGATCCGCACCGTCACCTGGCTTTGATCGACCGGCCTGTTCATGCCCAAAGCCTAACACGAACCTCCGCGCGCGCCAGCGGCGGGGCGTCGCAATCGATTGACAGCGCCGTCGTATTGGCCAAGGTCGCGCTTTCGCGAAGGGCGCCAAGACGTCCGGAACGTCCGCGGAAGGACGAGGTGGGGAAACCATGACCAACGCCATGACGGCCGCGCCGACGCGCAATCTCCTGATCGACACGCTGCGCGCCTTCGCCCTGATCGGCGTCTACATGGTCCACATGTTCGAGCAGTACGAGATCTATTGGGCAGCGCCCCAACAGAACCTGACGCACGTAATCTTCACGACCTTCTTCATGGGCAAGGCCTTCAGCCTGCTGACCCTGTGCTTTGGCCTCAGCTTCTTCCTGCTGATGGACAAGGCCGACAAGCGCGGGGTCGATTTCGGCAACCGCTTCGCCTGGCGGATGGCGGTGCTGGCCCTGATCGGCCTGGTTCACAGCCTGGTCTATCGCGGCGACATCCTGATGGTCCTGGCGCCGCTGGGGCTGGTGCTGATCCCCTATCACCGGGCCAGCAACCAGATGATCCTGGGCGTGGCCGCCGTGCTGCTGGCCCAGCCCGGCATCCTCTACCAGCTGGTCGGCGCGATCGGCGGCGAGGCCTGGGCCAACCAGCCGCCGCATCACTACGGCGACACCGGCCCCGTCTTCTACCGCACCGCGCCGCTGGGCCAGATGCTGGTCTGGAACGTCTGGCAGGGACAGAGCTTCAAGTGGTGGTTCTTCCTGGAGACCGGACGGCTGTTCCAGATCCTGGCCCTGTTCCTGGTCGGGCTGCGCCTGGGCCGCGCCGGCTTCTTCGACAACCCCGAGCGCTTCAAGGCCGAGCGTCGCGCCGCCCTCACCGCCCTCGCCGCCATCGCTATCGCCTGCCACCTGGGCGCCGGACCGCTGGCGAGCCTGGCGCCGGACGCCGCGACCGCGCCGATGGCCCGCAAGCTGATCGGCACGCTGTTGGGCGGCTGGTTCGACGTCTCGTTGATGGGCGTCTACGTGCTGCTGATCGTCGAGGCCTATCAGGGCGTTGGACGCAAGCTTCTGGAGCGTCTGGCCCCGATGGGCCGCATGACCCTGACCTTCTACGTGCTGCAGTCGCTGATCTGGGTGCCGATCTTCTACGGCTTTGGCCTGGGGGCCTGGAAGTGGCTGCCGCAGGCGACGGCCCTCTGGCTGGGCGTCGGCTTCCTGGTGGTTCAGGGAATCGTGGCGACGCTGTGGTTCAAGCGCTTCCACTACGGCCCGCTGGAATGG
>CAKZJK010000185.1 GCA_936942565.1 uncultured Caulobacter sp.
CGCGCCACCTCCCCCGTTTCACGGGTGAGGAGGAAACCTCACCCTCCTGCCCCGCTTGCGGGGGAGGTGGATCGCTGCGGATACGCAGCGAGACGGAGGGGGCGTCTACCCCGCCTAGTTCACCTGCCGCTCGCGCCCCTCCCAGTACGGCGCGCGCAGCTCGCGTCGCAGGATCTTGCCCGAGGCGTTCCTCGGCAGCGCCGCCACGAAGTCCACGCTCTTGGGCGCCTTGAAGTGGGCGATCCGCGTCCGGGCGAAGGCGATGATGTCGTCGGCGTCCGGCGTGACGCCCGGCTTGGGCGCGACCACCGCCTTGACGGCCTCGCCCCACTTGTCGTCGGGCACGCCGATCACCGCCACCTCGGCCACGTGCGGATGGCCGTAGACGGCGCTCTCGACCTCGGCCGGATAGATGTTCTCGCCGCCCGAGATGATCATGTCCTTCACCCGGTCGTGGATGAAGAGATAGCCGTCCTCGTCCAGGTAGCCGGCGTCGCCCGTGCGCAGCCAGCCGTCGGCGTCGATGGTCGTGGCCGTGGCCTCGTCCAGCTTCCAGTAGCCCTTCATGGTGGAGGCCGAGCGCACGGCGACCTCGCCCACCGTGTTGGGCGGCAGGCTGCTTCCGGCCTCGTCGATGACCTTCAGCTCGACGCCCGGCATCGGCAGGCCCGCCGCGCGCATGCGCTTGTTGCCGGCCGGGTCGTGATCCTCGGGCGGCAGATAGACCACCGTGCCCGTCGTCTCGGTCATGCCGTACTGCTGGACAAAGCCGCAGCCGAACACCTCCATGCACTCCCGCAGCAGGTCCAGCGGGATCGGCGCGGCGCCATAGAGGATGTGGGACAGTCGCGAATAGTCGACCTCGCGGGCCCTCGGCAGCCGCACGACGATCTGCAGCGCGGCCGGCACCATGAACATCTTCGAGATGCGGTCCTTCTCGATGTAGTCCAGCACCTTGAAGGGATCGAACTCGCGCGCCACCACGCCCTTGGCGCCGTTCAGCAGACCCACCAGCCCCCAGCCGGTGCCGCCGATGTGGGCGACCGGCATGGCCACCAGGCTGACGTCCTCCGGTCCCCACTGGTTCCAGGCCAGCGGGGACTTGCCCGCCTCGCGCCGCATGGCCAGTAGGTTGTCATGGGTCAGCATCGCGCCCTTGGGCCGCCCCGTCGTGCCGGAGGTGTAGAGCTGGATGGCGATGTCGGACGTGGCGATAGGCTTGCGCGGATCGGTGTCGGGCTGGGCGTCGCGCCAAGTCTCGAAGGTCTGGTTCTCGCCCGCCCCGTCTTGCTCCATGGCGATCACGACAGGGCGATGGGTCAGCTCGGCGGCCACGTCCTCGACGTGGGCGATCAGCTCGGGCCCGACGAACACCAGCTTGGCGTCGCTGTCGGCGACGATGTAGGCGATCTCGGGCGCGGCCAGCCGCCAGCCGATCGGCGTCGTGACCACGCCCGCCTTGGCCGCGCCGATCAGCAGCTCGAAGTACCAGTCGCTGTTCTTGCCGACATAGGCGACGCGGTCGCCGGTCGAGAGGCCGGCCGCGATCAGGGCGTTGGCGACCTGGTTCGTGTGGCGGTCGAAGTCGGCGAAGGTCGTGTCGCGTCCCTCGAAGCTGAACGCGACGGCGTCCGGCCGCGCCTCGGCGTGGTAGCGGGCGACGTCGCCCAGCGTGCGCATGCGCTCGAAGTCGATCGCGTCCGACATCCGTCCTGGCTCCCTAGCTGCCCGGCTCTCCGGCCGGTCAAACGGATGTTGGGCCAGGCTTCCGCGCGCGGCAAGCTATCCGTAACGATAGGTAGAGCGCGAGCCCTTAGCGCCAGGCGCGCACCCCGATCACCACCGCCGAGCTCCCCGCCCGCTCGCCGGTAACGACGGCCGGACCGAAGGCCCGCTCGCGCACGAGGCCGACATAGGGCGCGAACTCGCGGGTGATCTCGTAGCGCAGCCGCAGCCCCCCCTCGAGCCGCGCCGCGCCGGCCTCGGCGAGGTCGCCTTCGACACGGGGCTGCAGGATCAGCTTCTGGGTCAGCCGCAGGTCGTAGGACGCCTCGGCCCGCGCGGAGATGTCGCCCTTGTCCGACAGATAGGCCGCGCCCTGCACCTCGAACCAGTACGGCGCGAGACCTTCGAAGCCGAGCGTGGCGTAGCTTCGACCTTTCGGCGCGAGGTCGTAGCGGACGCCGGCCTGCAGGTCGAAGTAAGGCCCGACCGGCCAGGCCTTCAGCAGCTCCGCCTCGCCGCGCTCCCAGCCCTCGCCGGCCTTGCGCTCGCCGCGCGCCTTGACCACCCAGCGCGAGGCGTCGCCGCCCCACCAGGCTTCGCCCTCGAAGGCCTGGCCGTCGGCGCCCTTCATGGCCCGGTGCTCCAGCACGTCGGCTCGGACGGTCCAGGCCGTTCCCCCGCCATGCTCCTTGGCCAATTGCGCGCGGGCGCCGGCCATGAGCTCGGGACTATAGAAGCGCTCGGCCGCGTGGTCCGCGGGGACCGGCGGCGGCTTGGCCTCGCCGGCCGGTTCTGCTGGCATGACGTGACCGGCGTGCGGATCGGCGGCCTGGTGGTGCCCGTGCTGAACGGCGGGCGGGAGATCGACCAGCATCACGCCGCCTCCCCGTCCAGCGGACGCACGGTGACTACCGCGAACATGCCCGCGTGCATGTGCAGCAGCATGTGGCAGTGGAAAGCCCAGTCGCCGGGCTCGTCGGCGGTGAAGTCGAAGGCGACCTTGCCGCCCGGCGCGACATTGACCGTGTGCTTCAGCGGCTGGCGATCCTGGCCGTTGACCAGCTCGAAGAAGTGGCCGTGCAGGTGGATCGGGTGGGCCATCATGGTGTCGTTGACCAGCACCACCCGCGCCCGCTCGCCGCGCTCGAAGGCGTAGGGCTTGCGATCCGGACCATAGGGCTGGCCGTCGAACGCCCACATGAAGCGCTCCATGTTGCCGGTCAGGTGGATCTCGACCGTTCGTCCCGGCGGGCGCTTGTCCTTGGGCTCGTTCAGGTTGGCTAGGTCGGCGTAGGTCAGCACCTTGTGGCCGACATCCTCCAGCCCTTGGGGCGGCTCGGCCATGCGGTCCATCGGCATCGGCGAGATCGTCTGCACGCCAGGCGTCAGCGCCACGCTGGGCGCGTTGGCCTGGGAGCGCATCGACATGTCCATGCCGGGCATGTCCATGCCGTGGGTCATGTTCCCCATGCCCATGTCCTTCATCGTCGCCAGCGGCCGCTTGCGTAGCGAGGGGACGGGCGCGGTCATGCCCAGGCGCGGCGCCAGGGTGGCCCGGGCCAGGCCCGAGCGGTCGGAGGCCTCGGCGACCAGGGTGAAGGCCTTGACCTCGGCCGGCCGGACGATGACATCATAGGTCTCGGCCGGCGCGGTCTGGAACTCATCGACGCTGACCGGCGACACCGGCTGGCCGTCGACCGCCACGACCTCCATCGCGAGGCCTGGGATGCGGACGTTGAAGGTGCTCATCGCCGCGGCGTTGATGATCCGCAGGCGCACCCGCTCGCCCGGCGAGAACAGGCCCGTCCAGTTGTCGAGCGGGCCGTGGCCGTTGACCAGATAGGTGTAGGTCGAGCCGGTGACGTCCAGGATGTCGGTCGGGTCCATCCGCATCTTGGCCCATTCGATGCGGTCCTTCAGCGACTGGTCCTCGCCGCGCAGCAGGCCGGCGACCGTCTGCTTCTGGGTGTTGAAATACCCCGCCTGGGCCTTCAGCTTGCGGAAAAGCTCGTGCGGATGCCGGAAGCTCCAGTCCGACAGCACGATCACGTGCTCGCGGTCGAAAGGGATCGGGTCCTCTCCGGCCGGATCGATGATCATCGGCGCGTAGTGGCCTGATAGCTCCTGCAGGCCCGAATGGCTGTGCCACCAGTAGGTCCCCGACTGCCGGACCGGGAAGTCGTAGGTGAAGGTCTCGCCCGGCTTGATCCCCGGGAAGCTGACGCCGGGCACCCCGTCCATCTGGAACGGGACCAGAAGGCCGTGCCAGTGGATCGAGGTGTCCTCGTCGAGATTGTTCGTCACCGCGATGCGGACGTTCTGGCCTTCCTTCAGCCGGATCAGCGGCCCTGGGATCGTGCCGTTGATCGCGACGCCATGGCCGGTCCGGCCGTCGATGCGCGGCATGACATGGCCGATCGTGAGCTTGATATCCTCGCCGCTCAGCGCCGCCGGCGAGCGCGCGCCCTCGCCCGCCCGCGCCCAGGCCGGCAGCAGGCCCAACGCGCTCAAGCCCAAGGTGCTTAGGCCCAGGGCGCCGCGCAGCAAGCTTCGTCGATCGAAAGCCGTCATCACCGTTCCATATTCCAACGCTCGGAGCACTTGGGTATCACCAAGGCCATGTCCAAGAGCACTCCCGCCACGATCGCACTCACCAAGGCCGGCGTCGCGTTCGACCTTTATACGTACGAATACGATCCTGGATCGGAGCGGGTGGGTTTGCAGGCCGCCGAGGCGCTGGGCGAGGATCCGCGCCGGGTGCTCAAGACGCTGGTGGTGATGCTGGACGGCAAGCCCGCCTGCGCCATCCTGCCCTCGGACAAGGAGGTCAGCATGAAGAAGCTGGCCGCCGCGCTGAAGGGCAAGTCCGCCGCCATGGCCCCCGTGCCCGACGCCGAACGGATCACCGGCTACAAGGTCGGCGGCGTCAGCCCCTTTGGCCAGAAAAAGCGTCTGCCGACGGTGATGGAGGAAGCCGCCCTCGCCGAGCCCTACGTCTTCATCAACGGCGGCCAGCGGGGCCTGCAGGTGAAGCTGGCGCCCGCCGACGCGGTGAAGGCGCTGGGCGCGACGGCGGCGGCGATCGTGGCGGACTAACACTGGCGAACGGGCGGACTTGAAATCCCGCGCGGTTCTCGCCTATAAGCCGCGCCTTCCTGGTCTGGCTGGGTAGCTCAGATGGTTAGAGCGGTGGATTCATAACCCACAGGTCGGCGGTTCGATCCCGCCCCCCGCCACCAGGA
>CAKZJK010000186.1 GCA_936942565.1 uncultured Caulobacter sp.
ATGGAGGCGCAGGGCGCCAACTCGATCCAGGATGCGCTGCGCTACGTGCCGGGCATTACCTTCACCGCCGCCGAGGGCGGCATGTCGGCCGTCCAGATCGCGCCAGTCGCGATCCGGGCCAATGTCGCCGCCGGAACGGTCTACCGCTATTTTCCATCCAAGGCCGATCTCATCTCCGAACTGATCGCCGAGGTGTCGCGCGATGAGCTTGCCGCCGTCCGGCGCGCCGCCGATGCGGCACCCGGTCCGTCCTCGGCCCTGGCCGCCGCCGTTTCCACGGTCGCCGTCCACGTCCTGTCGCAGCGCAAGCTCGCCTGGGGCATTCTCGCGGAGCCGGTCGACGTCGACGTGACGGCATCGCGCATCGCGAGCCGTCGCGAGATCGTCGGCGAAATCGCCTCGCGGATCGATGCGGCGGTTCGGGCCGGCCATCTTCCGGCACAGGATACCCAGTTGGCGGCGACCGCACTGCTCGGCGCGCTGCATGAAGCGCTGGTGGGACCGCTCGCGACCGATACGCTCGACGATCCCGCGAGGCTCCGGGACACGGTCCAGGCTGTCACCTTGCTGGCCTTGCGCGCGGTCGGTGTGATGGATGCACGCGCCCGCGGCCTTGTCGTGCAGGCCGTGCTGCTGCCGGTCAAGACCGTCGGCGTGATGGGCGACGCCCGCACCTACGAGAACGTCCTGGCCCTGCGCGCCGTGACCTCGACCGACGGCATGACCGCCGACTTCTTCGAGTTCCCATGGCCCGTCCTAGGCAAGACCGCCACCCGGATCATCAATGAGGTCCGCGGCGTCAACCGCGTGGTCTACGACGTCACATCCAAGCCGCCCGGCACGATCGAGTGGGAGTGACGGTAGCTTAATACTAGCGGTCGCGGGTCTGCATCCGTCGTGCCACATTCAATCGGGCGGCTTGGCGAAGGGCGCGCATCCTGCCCGATCCCGCCCGTCTTGTGGCGCCTAGCCGGCCACCGAGTGGAGGAACTCCAGCTTGGCGACGGGTTCCAGAGGTCCGGCGGCCTTCAGTAGCTTGAAGGCGTCGTCGGCCGCCTCGACCGCGTGATCGATGTCGGCGTCGGTCATGGCGCTGGTCATGAACATGTTGTGCCACGGGTGGAAGTAGACGCCACGCTTGAGCAGGGCGTTGTTCCAGAAGTAGCCCTTGGCGCCAGTGGGGTCGTCATCGACCATGATCAGCGGCATCTGCGCCGGACCGGTTTGACGCAACCCGAAGCCATGACGGCCGGCGACCTCGTCGAGCCCGGCGCGCAACCGCTCGCCCAGCGCGATGGTGCGCTCCAGGTAGTCGGTCTCGCGGATCAGCTTCAGGGTCGCCAGCGACGCGGCCATCGGCGCGGCCGAGAACCAGAACGACCCGGTGGCGTAGATCGTGGCCGCCGCGAAGCGGGCGATATCGGCGCCGAGCAGGGCCGAGATCGGGTGACCGTTGGCGATGGCCTTGCCCCAGCTGGATAGGTCCGGCTTCACGCCGACCAGGGACCAGCTGCAGTCTCGCGCCAGGCGGAAGCCGGCGCGGACGTCATCGACGATTAGCAGCGCGCCGTGCTCGTCGCACAGTTCACGGGCCCGGCGGGCGTATTCGGGATTGGGCAGCTCCTGATCGACGAAGGTGTCGTGTTTGATGGGCGAGGCGAAGATCGCCGCCAGGTCCGAGCCGGCCTCGCGCACGGCGGCCTCCAGGCTCTCGACGTCGTTGTACTCGTAGAACACCTGGTTGGCGCGGTCGGCGGGCGTGATTCCGTTCTTCAGCGGCGTGCACCAGGGCTGGGCGCCGTGATAGGCGCCCTTGGCCAGGACGATGGTTTTCTTCTGGGTGAAGTTGCGGGCGATCATCATCGCCATGGTGGTGGCGTCGGTGCCGTTCTTGCAGAACATGGCCCAGTCGGCGTGGCTGACCTGGGCGACCAGGGCCTCGGCCAGCTCGACCATCGCCGGGCCCGGGCCGGTCATGGTGTCGCCGCGCTTCATCTGGTCGACATAGGCCTGGTCGACGCCGGCGTGACCATAGCCGAACAGGTTGGGGCCGTAGCCGCACAGGAAATCGACATAGCGATTGCCGTCGGCGTCCCAAAGATACGCGCCTTCCGCCCGCTCGAAGAACTGCGGATAGTCGTCGGGCAGCAGCATGACCGACTGGTGGCCGTACATGCCGTTGGGGATCACGGCCATGGCGCGCTCGCGCAGCGCGGTGTCCTTGCTGTTCGTCCAGGTCATGTCGAGCGCCTCGCCAATAAGATAGTTTTGACTATCATAATGGCTGAGGCATAGTGGCTGTCAATGTGGGGGAGAGACGGCGATGAAGACCGGTCTGACATGCATTGGGCTGACGACGCTGGACGTCGTGGCGCGGGCGATCGACGCCTTGCCGGAAGGCGAGGGCACCACGCTGATCGAGGGGATCGCCTGCGCGCCAGCCGGCACGGCGGCGGGGGCGGCCTTGGTCGCCGCCAAGCTGGGCATGTCGGTCGGGCTGGCCTCCGCCGTGGGCGACGACCTGATCGGACGCTTCATCCGCATGGCGCTGGAAGAGGCCGGGGTGGATCTGACCGCGCTGGAAACCCTGCCGGGCCTGCCGAGCTCGACAACGGTGCTCGCGGTCGACTCGGCGGGGCGTCGCCCGAACTTTCACGCCCTGGGGGCGGGCATGCTGGCCAAGGCCACGCCTGAAGCGCTTGAGGCGGCGACCTCGGCGCGCTTCCTGCACTATGCCGGCATTGGCGGTCCGATGCTGGACGGCGGGGCGGGGGCGGACCTCGTCAAGGCGGCGCGCGCGGCGGGCGCGATCGTGACCTGCGACCTGATCTCGCCCCAGAGCACGGCGATGGACGAGCTCAAGCGCCTGCTGCCCTTCGTGGACTATTTCATGCCCAGCGCCGCGGAGGCGCTGTTCCTGACGGGGCAGGACGACCTCTTCGCCGCCGCCGATCTCTTCCGCGCGCTGGGCGCGGGCGGCTGCATCATCAAGAATGGAAGCCGCGGCGCCGTCGTGGTGCTCGAAGGGGTGCGAACGGTCCTGCCGGCCTATCGGATCAAGCCCGTGGATACGACCAGCTGCGGCGACTCCTACTGCGCCGGCTTCATCGCCGCGCTGGATCGTGGATGGACGCCGCTGGACGCCGCCCGCTTCGGCGCGGCGACGGCCGCCATGGTGGCGCAGGGCCTGGCCACGCTCGGCGCGCTGGAAAGTTTCGAGGCGACGGAAGCGGCCATGGGCCAGATGACGCTCGGCGAGGCCGCCTGATGGCCGCGATGGACGAAGGCGCGCTGCGCCAACGGATGGCCGAGGTCATGCGCGCCATGGACAACAAGGGGCTTAACCGCGGGACGTCGGGCAATGTTTCGGCGCGCTTTGGCGAGGCGATGCTGGTGACGCCCAGCGGCGTGCCCGCAGCCCGCCTGACCGCCGACCATATGGTTCTGGTCCAGCCCGACGGCTCGACCGCCCCGGGATCCCTGAAGCCGTCCAGCGAATGGCGGATGCACCAAGGCCTGCTGGACCGCCGGCCAGACGTCGGGGCGGTGGTCCACTGCCACTCGCGCCACGCCACCATCCTGGCCTGCGCGAACAGGCCTATCCCGGCGGTGCACTACATGGTCGCCGTCGGCGGCGGAACCAGCGTGCCGGTCGCGCCCTACGCCACCTTCGGCTCGACCGAACTGGCGGAGATCGTCGTCGAGGCCCTGGACGGTCGCTACGCCGCCCTGATGGCCAATCACGGCCAGATCGTGGTCGCTCCCAACCTCGACTACGCCTTGGCCATCGCCGAGGAGATCGAGGAACAGGCCGCCGTCTACTGGGGAACATTGGCCATCGGCGGTCCGACCCTGCTAGCCGAGGACGAGATGGGCCACATCCTCAAGCGCTTCAAATCATACGGGCAGGGCCGATGAGCGTTTCGGACGCGGTGGCCGCCGAAGCGCCGGCCCCCGTTATCTTTCCATCGCGCCATGACGCGGCCATCGGCCAGGGCGTCGGCGTGGTCGCGCTGCTGATCGCGGGGCTGCAACCGGTCATCCTGGGGGCGATGGAGCGGGAGGGCCGGCTCAGTACGGCCCAGATCGGCCTGGCCGCGACCGTAGAGCTGATGGCTCTGGGCGTGGCCTGCGGACTGGCGGCGGCCTTTATGAGGCCCACGAACATCCGGCTGAAGATCGCAATCACCTGCCTGCTGCACGCGGGCGCCATGCTGGCCACGACCCTGACCAGCGGCGTCGGCGTGATCGTCACCCGCGCGGCCGCCGGCGCCTGCGCCGGAGTGATGCTGTGGCTGGCGATCGGCGTGATAGCGCGGGCGTCCAAACCCGAGCGGGCCTCTGGCGTCTTCGTCACGGTCCAGACCTTCGCCCAGCTCGTACTGGCGGCGAGCCTGCCGGCCACGGTCATGATCCCTTGGGGTGTCAACGGCGCCTTGGCGTGCCTGGCGGGGATTTCCCTGCTGGCCGGCGTGGCGGCGATGGCCGGCCCCGACCGCTTGGCGGTCCTGCCCAAGTCCGACGAGGGCGGGCGGCTGGACGTCCGCTCCATCGGCGGGCTGGCGGCCGTGTTTCTCTGGATGGCCTTCATCGTCGCCCTGTGGGTCTATCTTGAACCCCTGGCCGCCAAGGCGGGGCTCACGCCGCGCGAGGCGGGCCTGGCCGTCGCCCTGGCGCTGGGCCTGCAGGTTGTAGGTGGCGTGGCCGCCACGGCGGTGGGCGACCGCGCGCCGCCGAACCATGTGCTGCTCGGCGTCGGGGTCATCAACGCTCTGATCCTGGCGACGCTCTGGAGCGGTCCGGGGCGCGGGGTGTTCATCGCCTGCGTGGCGGCGTTTGGCTTCCTGTGGCTGTTCGCCCGGGCGAAGGCCGACGGCGACCTGCCAGCCCATGCCGATCCGAAGACGCTGGCGAAACTGGCGTCCAGCGTCCACACGGCCCTGTCGGTGCGCATGCGCGCCGGCG
>CAKZJK010000187.1 GCA_936942565.1 uncultured Caulobacter sp.
AGATTGCCGGAGGCGGGCGCGTGGGGACGCGTCCGCTTGGTTTCCACCACTACCGTCTTGGTCCGGCCGTGGCTGAAGCTCTGCTTCACGACCCCGGCGCTCACCGAGCCCTGACGGGGCTTCAGCGTGATCGGGGCTCGTCCGCCGGGTCGGCCGTTTTCGTTCTCGTCGCTCATGCGCTCGCTTGTACTTCCGCCAGGCGGTACCTGGCTAAAAAACCGTGTTTCCATGTGAGAAAGGGGCCCGGACGTACTTCCAACAGGAAGCGCGTTTCCCGACCCTTCACCCACGGACGCGACCCGAATAGCCACGCCCAACGTCAAAGATTCTAGGGCTTTTCCATTCCACCGGAGAGCCCCGGTGAGATGCAAAAGCCCTAGAGCCTGTCCTGGTCGGCGCGCCGACCAAGGCGAGCAGGCTCGCCTTTTCACCAGAGGCTCTGCTCCGCCGAAGGCGGAAGACCCCTAGCCTTCCCCGCGTTCATTCGCCGACCATTCGGGAGGCAAAAGCGGGCGGAAGCCTGACAAACGCTCGACATCCTGTGCCCAGCGATCGATGCCGCGCCCGGCAAGGAGAGCGGTGTGTATCACATTCTCCCCACCCAAGGCCAAACCCAATTCGTCCGAATTGAACGCGCCCAGCAAACGGGGCCGCGTGGGAGCCTTGCGGGCGGCGGCGAGAATTTTTCGACGGCCGTCCTCGGCGCCGTCGGACGCCTCGATCAGCCACGCCACCTTGCCCGTGGCCAGGGCGGCGACAACCTTCTCGTAACCCGAGATAATGACGCCCGCCTTCCGCGCAAGGCCCAGGCCATCGAGGACACGACGCGCCAGCAGGGTCTCGACTTGGTCGGCGAGATCCGGCGCGGCGGTCAGCTTGGCCTTGGCCGCGCGCGAGAACAGGCCCTTCTTGGCGGCGGTCACGACCGAGTCCCGATCGGCGCCCACCCAGACGCCTCGTCCAGGCAGCTTTCGCGCCAGATCGGGCACCACCACCCCATCGGGACCCGCCACGAAGCGGATCAGGCGCGCCTCGTCTGTCGCCTCGCCCAGGACGATGTCCTTGCGCTGACGACTGGCTTCGGCGTGGGTCTTGGGCGATGCGGCTTCGGTCATCAACTCTGCGCTAGGACGGACCCTGGTCGAACGAACGGCCCCGCGGATCGCTCCGCGAGGCCGTCGCATAAGACATCGGAGGCCCTTAGGCTTCTTCTTCCGAGGCGACTTCCTCGCCGGCGGGCGCTTCGGCCTCGGCTTCGGCCTCGACGTCACCCTCGTATTCGGCTTCGGCCTCGTACTCAGGTTCCGGCTCGTATTCAGGCTCCGGCGGCGCCTCGACCCAGCCCATGGCGACACGAGCGCGCATGATCAGGGCCTCGGCGTCTTCCGGCGACAGGTTGAAGCTTTCGAGGATGCCCGGCTCGCGCACGCGCTCGCCGTTCTTGTTCTCGAACCAGCCGCGCATGTCGTCGGGCACCAGGCCGGCGAGATCCTCGACGGTCTTCACGTCGCCCTCGCCCAGGGCCACGGCCATGGCCAGGGTCACGCCCTCGATGCCAAGCACCTCGTCCTGGACGCCCAGTTCCAGACGCTTGGCGTCCAGGGCGGCGGCTTCCTTGTCGAGGAATTCGCGGGCGCGGGCCTGCAGCTCCTCGGCGGTCTCTTCGTCGAAGCCCTCGATCGCGGCGATCTCGTGCGGCTCGACAAAGGCCACGTCTTCCACCGCGGCGAAGCCTTCGGTGACCAGCAGCTGGGCGATGACCTCGTCGACGTCCAGGGCTTCCTGGAACAGAGCCGTGCGCTCGGTGAACTCGCGCTGACGGCGCTCGCTCTCCTGGCTCTCGGTCATGATGTCGATCTGCCAGCCGGTCAGCTGCGAGGCGAGACGGACGTTCTGACCGCGACGGCCGATGGCCAGCGACAGCTGCTCGTCCGGCACCACGACTTCGACGCGCTCGTCTTCCTCGTCCATGACGACCTTGGAGACTTCCGCCGGCGCCAAGGCGTTGACGATGAAGGTGGCTTCGTCTTCCGACCACTGAATGATGTCGATCTTCTCGCCCTGCAGCTCGGCGACGACCGCCTGCACGCGCGAACCGCGCATGCCGACGCAGGCGCCGACGGGGTCGATCGAGCTGTCGTTCGAGATGACGGCCATCTTGGCGCGCGAACCCGGGTCGCGGGCCACGGCGCGGATCTCAATGACGCCGTCGTAGACTTCCGGCACTTCCTGCGCGAACAGCTTGGCCATGAAGCCGCCGTGCGCGCGGCTCAGCATGATCTGCGGACCCTTGGTCTCGCGACGCACGTCATAGATGTAGGCGCGGATGCGGTCGCCGACGTTGAAGTTCTCGCGCGGGATCGACTGGTCGCGGCGCATGATGCCCTCGCCGCGGCCCAGGTCGACGATGACGTTCCCGTATTCGACGCGCTTGACGCTGCCGTTGACGATCTCGCCGACGCGATCCTTGTACTCGTCGTACTGACGCTCGCGCTCGGCCTCGCGGACCTTATGCATGACGACCTGGCGGGCCATCTGGGTCTGGACGCGGCCGATCTCGAACGGCGGCAGGGCCTCTTCGTAGATCTTGCCGATCTCGGCGTCGCGCCAGGTGCGCTTGGCGATCGACAGCTGCATCTTGCCGATCTCGCCTTCCAGCTCGGCGTCGTCGGCCACGACCTCGATCACGCGCTTTTGCGTCGTCTCGCCCGTGCGCGGGTCGATCTTGACGCGGATGTCGTGCTCGGCGCCGTAGCGGGCGCGGGCGGCCTTCTGCAGGGCGTCCTCGATAGCCTCGATGACGACTTCCTTCTCGATGCCCTTTTCCCGGGCGACCGCGTCGGCGATCTGCAGGAGTTCAAGCCGGTTGGCGGCGATGCCGATGGCCATGGTCAGTCCTCTTCACTTTCGGACAGGTCGTCGTTGTCGGATTTGAGACGGGCGGCGCGCTGCTTGGCGCCCCGCTCCATCAGGGTGTCGGTCATGACGAGCTTGGCGTCGATGATCCAGGCGAAGGGGAAGTAGACGGTGACGTCGTCCTCACCCTCGATGTTCAGGCCAACCTGGTCGTCCTCGATGCCGGCCAGCTCGCCCTTGAAGCGCTTGCGCCCCTCGGCCACGCGGTCGAGCTCGATGCGCGCTTCCAGGCCCGCATAGTCCTCGAAGTCCTTCAGGCGGGTCAGGGGGCGATCAACGCCGGGGCTGGAGACTTCCAGGGTGTATTCGCCGGTGATCGGGTCGGCGGCGTCCAGAATCTCGGAAATTCCGCGCGACAGGCGGGCGCAGTCCTCGACGTTCATGTCGCCGCCCGTGCCGTCTTCCAGCAGCGGATGCTCGGCCATGATCTGCAGGCGGCGCTGCTCGGCGCCGCCCATCAGGCGCAGCCGGACGATCTCGTAGCCAAGACTCTCGGCCACGGGATCGAGCATCTCGATCAGTTCTCGGTCTTCCTGCGTCTTGCCGCGCACGTGTCTCTCGAACTCTTCGCCGGTCACCGACCGGCCAAACAAAAAGCGGCAGCCTTTCGGGCCGCCGCTCGAAAGCGCCATCTAGCGCTAACGGACGATGTGGTTTGGTTTATAGGCGAATTGGGGAGGCTTGTCGACTCCGACCACGCTCGCCCCTTCCGCGTCGCGGCAATTTGGGCCTATAAGCCCGTCCGCGCAGGCCGCCTCCCCGCGGACCTCAAAGATTCAAAGAGTCACAATGGACCTTTCAAAGATTCCGACGGGCGCCAACCCGCCTTACGATCTGAACGCCATCATCGAGATCCCGCAGGGCGGCGAGCCGGTGAAGTACGAGATCGACAAGGAAAGCGGCGCCCTGATGGTCGACCGCTTCCTGCACACGGCCATGTTCTATCCGGCCAACTACGGCTTCATCCCGCACACCCTGGCCGACGACGGCGACCCCGCCGACATCATGGTCGTGGGCCCGACCCCGGTGGTGCCCGGCGCGATCATCCGCTGCCGCCCGATCGGCACCCTGATGATGGTCGACGAGGCCGGTTCGGACGAGAAGATCCTGGCCGTGCCGGTCGACAAGCTCCACCCCTTCTATACGGGCGTCTCCAGCTGGCGCGACCTGCCGACCATCCTGACCGAGCAGATCGCCCACTTCTTCCAGCACTACAAGGACCTGGAAAAGGGCAAGTCGACCAAGATCACCGGCTGGGCCGATCTGGACGAAACCGCCGAGATCATCCGCGCGGCGATCAAGCGCTACAACGAGACGTACTGAGTTAGATAAGGGCCGGCGGAGACGCCGGCCTTTTGCTTTAGGTCCTGACGAAGTCCAGGAACACCGGCGCGCAGTCGCCCAGCTTCTTTTCCTCGTAGCGCGTCGTCACGTGGTCGGCCGGGATCGCGTTGCGGTCGGCCGCCGCGTCGGCGAAGCGGAAGCTTGGATCCGCCAGCACCCGCTCGGTCGTCCACTCGGCGTAGTCGGCCCAGTCGGTGGCGAAGCGCAGGGCCGCGCCTGGCTTCATCACCCGCGCTAGCTTGGCGACGAACTCCGGCTGGATCAGGCGACGCTTGTTGTGGCGCGCCTTGTGCCAGGGGTCGGGAAACATGATGAAGACCCGGTCCAGGCACGCGTCCGGCAGCCAATCGACCACGTCGCGGGCGTCGCCCTCGTGGATGCGGACATTCTGCAGCGCCCGCTCCTCGACGTGACGCACGGCGCTTGCCACGCCGTTCACGAACGGCTCGGCGCCGAGGACAAGCGTCTCGGGATGGCGCCCCGCCTGGGTCGCCATGTGCTCGCCGCCGCCAAAGCCGATCTCCAACCACACCGCCTTGGCCTCGGGCATCAGGTCCAGCGGCTGGAACGGGCCGTGTGGAACGGCGATGGTCGGCAGCAGGGTGTCGAGCAGCGCCTGCTGGCGAGGCTTCACCGGGCGCGACTTTAGCCGGCCGAACGAGCGCAGCGGCCCGTGGGGTTGTTGCGGGTTGGTCATGGCGGG
>CAKZJK010000188.1 GCA_936942565.1 uncultured Caulobacter sp.
CCGCGCTTGGCCCCTGGGTCCCGGGTCGGCTTCGCCGCCCGGGATGACACCGGTTTTTCGGGATAGGTTGGCCTATCCTCGCGCCGCTCTTCCCGCTTTCACCGCCGCCGCCAGGTCGTCCAGCATCCGGACCGACGTCTCCCAGTTCACACAAGCGTCGGTGACGGACTGGCCGTAGGTCAGAGGCTGGCCGGGGACGATGTCCTGGCGGCCGGCGACCAGGTGGCTCTCGATCATCACGCCCATGATCGGCGCGGCGCCCGTGGCGACCTGAGCGCAGACGTCGGCGACCACCGCCGGCTGGTTCTCGTGGTTCTTGCCGCTGTTGGCGTGGCTGACGTCGACCATGATGCGCTCGGGCAGGCCGGCCTTACGCAGGACCTCGGCGGCCGCCGCGACGCTGGCGGCGTCGTAGTTGGGCGTCTTGCCGCCGCGCAGCACCAGGTGGCAGTCGCCGTTGCCGGTGGTGGTGGCGATGGCGGCGCGGCCTTCCTTGGTCACGGCCAGGAAATGGTGCGGCTGGCTGGCGGCCATGACCGCGTCGACCGCGACCTTCACGTCGCCGTTGGTGCCGTTCTTGAAGCCGACCGGGCAGGACAGGCCGGAGGCGAGCTCGCGGTGGATCTGGCTTTCGGTGGTGCGCGCGCCGATCGCCGCCCAGGCGACGAGGTCGGCGATGTATTGCGGCGTCGTCATGTCGAGGAATTCGCATCCCGCCGGCAGGCCGAGATTGTTGACGGCCGACAGCACGTTGCGGGCGAGCCGCAGGCCCTTGTTGATGTCGAACGAGTTGTCGAGACCGGGGTCGTTGATCAGGCCCTTCCAGCCGACCGTCGTGCGCGGCTTTTCGAAATAGACCCGCATGATCACCTCCAGCTCGCCGGCGTGACGCTCGCGCTCGGCGGCCAGGCGCCGGGCGTACTCCAGCGCGGCCTTGGGGTCGTGGATCGAGCACGGCCCGATCACCACCGCCAAGCGGTCGTCACGTCCTTGCAGGATCTCGTGCACCGCGCGGCGGCCGGCGCCGACGACCTCGGCCACCGACGAGGTGGCGGGCGCCTCGCCGATCACCTGGGCGGGCGGACTGAGGGTCTGGAGTTTCTCGATCCGCAGGTCGTCGGTCGGGACCGGCAGCGAGACGATATGGGCGGCGGAAGACGGCATGGATGGCTCCGGAGGTGTCTGGGAGGTCCGGCGGCCATCAAAAAAGCCGCCCGGGGATCCCCTGGCGGCTGGTGAAGGTGTTCTTGAGTGGCCCTGATCTCAGGCCGAACGAAACCCTCCCGGCGCCAGAGGCGTCGGATAGCTAAAATACCAAAACAGCGTATGGCTGGCGGCGAGGGTCATCGTTGTTAGGGTAGCGACAAGTTTTCCGGCTGTCGACTCCCTCTCCCCTTGCGGGAGAGGGTGACCGCTGGAGGCGGTCGGGTGAGGGGTCGCGCGGCGGCGCCGAGAAACCCCTCATCCGTCGGCTTCGCCGACACCTTCTCCCGCAAGGGGAGAAGGGGCTCAATCCCTTACGCCTCGGCCATAGCCTGGCCGCGCACCAGGGCGGCGTAGGTGTCCATCAGGTCCAGCGACAACTTACCGGGCGTGAACTTGAACTCACCCACTTCCGAGACCGGCGTCACCTCGGCGGCGGTGCCGACGATGAAGCACTCGGTGAAACCCGACAGCTCTTCCTTTTGGATGTGGCGCTCGACGACCTCGATCCCCTTGCCCTTGGCGATGTCGATCACCGTGCGACGGGTGATGCCGTCCAGGAAGCAGTCGGGTTTGGGCGTGTGCAGCGCGCCGTCCTTGACGAAGAAGACGTTGGCGCCGGTCGCCTCGGCCACGTAGCCGCGATAGTCCAGCATCATCGCGTCGGCGTAGCCGTCCTTCTCGGCGGCGTGCTTGGAGATGGTGCAGATCATGTAGAGGCCGGCGGCCTTGGCGGCGACCGGCGCGGTCTTGGGATCCGGACGCTGGTACTTGGCCCAGGTCAGACGGATGCCCTTGGCCTTGGTCGCCGGGTCGAAGTAGCTGGGCCATTCCCAGACGGCGATGGCGACGTGAATCTTGGTTTGTTGCGCCGAAACGCCGATCATCTCGCTGCCGCGCCAGGCGATCGGACGGACATAGCAGTCCTTCAGGCCATTCTTCGCCGCCGTCGCCTTGCAGGCCTCGTCGATCTCGGCCACCGTGTAGGGGATCTTGAAGTCGAGGATCTCGGCCGACTTGAAGAGGCGCTCGGTATGCTCGGTCAGCTTGAAAATCTCGCCGCCGTACATCCGCTCGCCCTCGAAGACGGACGAGGCGTAGTGCAGACCGTGGGTCAGGACGTGCACCTTCGCTTCGCGCCAGGGCACGAACTGGCCGTCCAGCCAGATCCAACCATCACGATCGTCGAAGGGAACCAGAGACATCGGCCCAAGACCTCCTTATGGAAAACCCGGCCCTTAGACGCCCCGAGGGTGGGCGCGTCAAATAAAATGGACTCCGCGCGATGATAGCCCCGCTGCAGCCCAGTTCGGACGATCCCCGTCTGATCCTTCGCGAGGAGGAGCTGGACGGCGGGCTGGAATTGATCCTGCTGGCCGAGGCCTCTCTGTGGGCCGCCGTGGACGCCGCGCTGGAGAGCGAGAGCGTGGGCCTGGGCCGTTCGCACTGGCGCGCGGCCTTTCTGCTGCGCCGCCGTCCAGGCATCGGCGTTCAGGACCTTTCCAAGCTGACCAGCCTGTCCAAGCAGGCCGCCAGCCGCACGCTCTCGGACCTCCAGAAGGCGGGCCTGGTCGAGCGCGGCGCGGGCGAGCTGGACGGCCGCCGTCGCCCCGCCACCCTGACGCCCGACGGCGTGGCCTTCGAACAGCGCACGGCCGAGCGGCTGCGGGCGCTGCTGGCGCGGGCGTATCGCACCGGCGGCCTGGACGGCGTGGCGGGAGCCCGGCGGATCCTGGCGGCCCTGGCCGGCCCTCGCCAGGGTGTCGGCGCGCCCCGGCGCCAGAACGTGTAAGGACGGCGCAATGACCCCGGACGAGCGCCGCGAGCGCCACCTGCTGGTCGTCGACGACGACGACCGCCTGCGCAAGCTGATCAAGGAATTCCTGGGCCGCGCAGGCTTCCGCGTCACCGCCGCCTCGAACGCGGCCGGGGCCGACAAGCTGTTCGAGTCCCTGGACTTCGACCTGATGATCCTGGACGTGATGATGCCGGGCGAGGACGGCATGGCCTTCACCAAGCGCCTGCGCGCCAAGGGCGGCGAGGCCGGTCGCACGCCCATCCTGATGCTGACCGCCCGCGATCAGACCGCCGACAGGATCGAGGGCTTGTCGAACGGCGTCGACGACTATCTCGGCAAACCCTTCGAGCCGCAGGAGCTGTTGCTGCGCATCGAGGCGATCCTGCGCCGCTCATCGGCGCGGCCGGTCGGGACGCGAAGCACCGCCTTGAACCTCGGCCGCTGCACGTTCGAGCCGGAGCGCGGCGAGCTCGTTTGCGACGGCGAGGCGGTTCGCCTGACCGAGGCGGAAGTGACGCTGATGCGCCGCCTGGCCCGCTCGGCCCACGAGCCGGTCGACCGCCTGGAGCTGGCCCGCGACACCGCCGACGCCACCGGCCGCGCCGTCGACGTCCAGGTCACCCGCCTGCGCCGCAAGATCGAGCCCGATCCGAAGAACCCGCGCTATCTGCAGACCGTTCGCGGGATCGGATATCGGCTGGCGCCGGATTGATCTCGCGGTGCCCCTCTCCACCCGTCTCCACATTCCGCCCGCCCTCAAGCGCCTGCTGCCGACCTCGCTGTTCGGGCGCAGCCTGCTGATCATCATCCTGCCGGTGGCGGTGATGCAGATCGCCGTGACCTGGGCGTTCTTCGACGCGCACTGGCAGTCGGTGACCAGCAAGCTGTCCGAGGGCCTGGCCGGCGACATCGCCTGGGCGGTGCAGTCCTACGAGGACGACCCCAGCCCCGCCGCCGTCGAGAAACTGGCCAAGCGGGCCGAGGACTCGATGTCGCTGTCGATCGCCTTCCAGAAGGGCCGCAAGCTGCCGACCAGCCGCCGGCCGTCGCTGTTCGCGGCGCTGGACCGGTCGCTGCAGCAGGCCCTGGACGACCGGCTCGACAACCCGTTCTGGTTCGATACGACCCGCTACACGGCCTATATCGACATCCGGGTGCAGGTGAAGGACGGGGTCCTGCAGATCTACGCCCTGCGCGACCGCGCCTACGCCACCCAGGGCCACATCTTCATCCTGTGGATGGTGGTGGCGACCATGCTGCTGACGGCCATCGCCATCCTGTTCATCCGCAACCAGGTGCGGGCCATAGAGCGCCTGGCCGACGCCGCCGACGCCTTCGGCCGGGGCGAGGACCACGACTTCAAGCCGCATGGCGCGCGCGAGGTGCGCAAGGCCGCCCGCGCCTTCCTGGCCATGCGGGCCCGCATCGTCCGCCACATCGAGCAGCGCACGGCCCTCTTGGCCAGCGTCAGCCACGACCTCCGCACGCCGCTGACCCGTCTGAAGCTGGAAATGGCGATGGCCGAGCCCTGCGAGCAGCTGGAGGCGATGAAGGGCGATCTGGCCGAAATGGAGCACATGATCGACGAGTACCTGGCCTTCGCCCGCGGCGAGGGTGGCGAGGACGCGCGGGTGGTCGACCTCTCCGACCTGATCGAGGGCGTGGTCGCCGACGCCGAACGCGGCGGGGCGAAGATCGAGACCGAGATCACGCCGGGACTGGAGGCGCGGCTGCGGCCGCTGGCCTTCCGCCGGGCCCTGGCCAACCTGGTCGACAACGGACTGGCCCACGCCGACCGCGTCAAGGTCACCGCCACCGCGCGCCATACCGGCGGCGTCGAGATCGCCGTCGACGACGATGGCCCGGGCATACCCGAGGACCGCCACGAGGAGGCCTTCAAGCCGTTCTCGCGCCTCGACGAGAGCCGGAACCAGAACGAGAAGGGCGTGGGGCTAG
>CAKZJK010000189.1 GCA_936942565.1 uncultured Caulobacter sp.
AGAAGCCGGTTGGGAAAACTTCCCCCTCCGGCCCTTCGGGCCACCTCCCCCAGCGGGGGAGGAGAACCTAGCGCTCCGCCAACCCCCCGCTCTCGGCCAAGGCCTTGAACCACCGGTAAGAGGCCTTCGGCGTTCTCACGCCCGTCGCTCGGTCCATCACCACGAGCCCGAACTTCGAGGTGTAGCCAAGGTCCCATTCGAAGTTGTCGATCAGGGTCCATTCGAAATAGCCGCGCACGTCGCAGCCGGCCTCGCGCGCCGCCAGCACCGCCTGGAGGTGGCGGCGCAGATAGGTGATGCGGAACTGGTCGTCGAGGATCGCCGGCCCCGGCCCGAACGGGTCCGAGCAGCCGTTCTCGGTGACCAGCATCGGCGGCGCGCCGTAGTCGCGGCGCACCCGGTCCAGCACCTCGAACAGACCAGACGGATCGATGTGACGGCCGAAGGCGTCCAGCTCCGCGCCTTTCGGCGGGGCGGCCTGGGCGATCTTGCCGGGCGCGTTGAGGTCCAGCCGCACGTAGGCCGGGGCGTAGTAGTTCACGCCCAGGAAGTCGACCGGCTGGCGGATCTTGGCCATGTCGCCGTCCTGGACGACGCCCTTGAGGAAATCGTCCATCGCCTTGGGATAGGTCCCCTTGAACAAGGGATCCAGCCACGCGCCATTCCACAGCGAGTCCAGCCCGTCCGACGCAAGCCTGTTCCAGAGCGCCCACGGTCCCCCGGCCGGACGGCAGGGTTGCAGCGCCATGGTGGTGCCGACCTTCAGGCCCGAGCCCCCCGCTCGCAGCGCCTGCATCGCTAAGCCCTGGCCAAGGTTCATGTGGTGGATGACCGGCCCCAGCAGCTTGTCGTCCTTCAGTCCCGGCGCCTGCTCGCCCAGCACGTGGCCGAAGACGGCGTGCACCGCCGCCTCGTTCAGGACAATGTAGTTCTTCAAGCGGTCGCCCAGCTTTTCGACCACCGCGTGGGCATAGTCGGCCAAGCGCTGGGCTGTGTCGCGGTTCTTCCAGCCGCCCTTGTCCTGCAGGCCTTGCGGCAGATCCCAATGGAACAGCGTGGCGTAGGGCGTGACACCCTTGGCCAGCAAGGCGTCGACCAGCCGCGAATAGTGATCCAGGCCCGCCGCGTTCACCGCGCCCTCGCCCGTCGGCAGGATGC
>CAKZJK010000190.1 GCA_936942565.1 uncultured Caulobacter sp.
CAGCCATTGACGGCCTTCAGCACGACATCGAGCGTGATGGTCTCGGCGGGCTTGAGCAGCCAGGCGCCGCCGTTGGCGCCGGCGCGCGCGCCGATCAGTCCCGCCTTGCCCAGCATGGCGGTGACCCGGCGGACCACGACCGGATTGGTCGGGACCGACGCGGCCAGCTCGGCGCTGGCCACGGCGCGGTCGGCGGAAAACGCCTCCTTGTGCGCCAGATAGGCCAGGGCGTGGGCCGCCACGGGGAATTTTTGACTGTCGGACATCTCTACCGAGAACGTAAGGTTGTCGCGGGCGCGTTCAACTGAAAACTGCTTAATCCGATGGCGCGTCACGCGATGCGACGTTAGGGGATGATTGAACCCGTCGTGAATTGGGTGTATCGCGCCGCGCTTGATCGATATGGGTCGGCCCAGAGCGTTTTGCGAGGGCGGCCCGGAGGGATTGAATGGCTTCCGAAGCCTCAGGCGCACCCGCTTCCGATTGCGCCCCCGCGTCTTCCGACATTCCAGCGCAGGATGGCGGCCCGCCGAATGGGTCCGGGAACGGCCATGACCTGAAGGGTCACGGCTTCCTGGCCATGGCCTTGGGTTCGATCGGCGTCGTCTTCGGCGACATCGGCACGAGCCCGCTGTACGCCCTGCGCGAAGCCTTGGCGCACTCGCGCGGCACGACCGCGACCGAGCACGCGGTGCTGGGCGTGGTGTCGCTGGTCCTGTGGACCATGACGCTGTTCGTCACGATCAAGTACGTCATCTTCTTCATGCGCGCCGACAACAAGGGCGAGGGCGGCACCCTGGCGCTGATGGCCCTGGCCCAGAAGGCGCTGGGCGGCGCGGGCCGAAAGCGCTCGGTGGCGGTGTTCTTCCTCGGCGTGGTCGGGGCGGCCCTGTTCTATGGCGACGGCATCATCACGCCCGCCATCTCGGTGCTCTCGGCCGTCGAGGGCCTGAAGGACGCGCCCCACGTGGGCAAGGCGCTATCGCCCTACATCCTGCCGATCTCGGCCGGCATCCTGATCGCCCTCTTCCTGGTTCAGGCCAAAGGCACGCACCGCATGGCGGCGCTGTTCGGGCCGATCACGGCGGTCTGGTTCCTGATCCTCGGCGCCCTGGGCGCCTGGCACCTGGCGGACGACCTTTCGATCTTCCGCGCCTTCAATCCCTGGTACGGCCTGCGTTTCCTGCTGGAGAACGGCTTCCTGGGCTTTGTCATCCTGGGCAGCGTGTTCCTGGTGGTGACCGGGGCCGAGGCGCTCTACGCCGACATGGGCCACTTCGGGAAGCGGCCGATCCAGGCGGCCTGGCTGTGCCTGGTCTTGCCTGGCGCTGAACTACCTTGGCCAGGGCGCTCTGGTGCTCGACCACCCGGCGGCCCGCCACAATCCGTTCTGGGAGATGGTGCCGAGCTTCGCCTACTGGCCGGTGCTGCTGATGGCCACCATCGCCACCGTCATCGCCAGCCAGGCGGTGATCACCGGCGCCTTCTCCATGACCCAGCAGGCCGTGCAGCTGGGCCTCCTGCCGCGCATCGAGATCAAGCGCACCTCCGAGACCCAGGCCGGCCAGATCTTCGTCCCGGCGGTCAACCAGTTCCTGCTGATCGGCGTGCTGGTGCTGCTGTTCGCCTTCCAGAGCTCGCACAAGCTGGCCAGCGCCTACGGCATCGCCGTGACCGGCGCGATGTTCGTCGACACCCTGTTGGCCTATGTCGTCATCCGCCGGATCTGGAAGTGGACCCTGTGGCAGACGGCTCTGCTGCTGGTGCCGCTGGCGGCGCTGGACTCGGTGTTCATCGCCTCGAACATGCTGAAGATCCCCGACGGCGCCTGGCTGCCGCTGGTGTTTGGCGGCGTCCTCGTCCTGATCATGTGGACCTGGACCCGCGGGGCCAACATCCTATCGGCCAAGACGCGCCGCGACAGCGTGCCCCTGGTCGATCTGATGGAGATCCTGCGCGCCCGCGCGCCGCACCGCGCGCCCGGCACGGCGATCTTCCTGACCTCCGACCCTGACATGACCCCGGTCGCCCTGATGCACAACCTCAAGCACAACAAGGTTCTGCACGAGCGCAACGTCATCCTGACGGTCCGCACCACCGAGACGCCGCGCGTCAACGAGGAGGACCGGGTCAAGATCGAAAAGGTCAACGACGACTTCAAGAAGGTCATCGTCAACTACGGCTTCATGGAAAGCCCGAACATCCCCAAGGCGCTGGCGGTCTGCCGCAAGCAGGGGCTGAAGTTCGACATCATGGCGACCAGCTTCTTCCTGGGGAGACGCTCGATCGTGCCGTCGGCCAACAGCGGCATGCCGCTGTGGCAGGACCGCCTGTTCATCTACCTGATGAAGAACGCCGCCAATCCGACGGACTTCTTCAAGATCCCGCCCGGCCGCGTGGTCGAGCTGGGCGCCCAGGTGACGGTGTAGGCGGTGGAGACGACCCTTCGCGTTCTCGGCGACGGCCTGTCGATCGCGGCCCTCGCCATCATCGCCGCCACCGCCCAGGGCGCCTGGAAGCGGATCGGCAAGGACGTGTCGATCCCGCTTCTGTGGAACCGCGACGGCAAGCCGGTCGCGCGGCTGGCCAAGCCGCTCGGCCTGTTGGCGATCCCGTTGATCGCGATCGTCGTGCTGCTGTCCTTCACCCTGACCCAGTCGACCTTCACCAAGGATCCGATCCAGGCGATGATCATCTTCCTGGTCCGCGCCACGCTCGCCGCCAGCTTGGCGCTGAGCCAGCTGTTCCACCTGCGGTTCGCCATCAAGACGTTGCAGGACGAGGGCACGCTCTAGCGGCGCTCATTTGCGCTTGCCCCGCGCGCCCTGATCCCGTTGAAGGCGCGCGACTTTGTGTTTCTCCGGAAGGACCCCCTCATGGCCGACAAGTCCGTGAAGAAGGTCGTGCTCGCCTATTCGGGCGGCCTCGACACCTCGATCATCCTGAAGTGGCTGCAGACCGAGTACGGCGCGGAAGTCGTGACCTTCACGGCCGACCTTGGCCAAGGCGAAGAGATCGAGCCGGCCCGCGCCAAGGCGCTGGCCGCCGGCGTCAAGCCCGAGAACATCTTCATCGAGGACGTCCGCGAGGAGTTCGTGCGCGACTACGTCTTCCCGATGTTCCGCGCCAACACGGTCTATGAGGGCCAGTACCTGCTCGGCACCTCGATCGCCCGCCCGCTGATCGCCAAGAAGCAGATCGAGATCGCCCGCAAGACCGGCGCCGACGCCGTCAGCCACGGCGCGACCGGCAAGGGCAACGACCAGGTCCGCTTCGAGCTCGGCTACTATGGCCTCGAGCCCGACATCACCGTGATCGCTCCCTGGCGCGAGTGGGACTTCAAGTCCCGCGAGGCCCTGCTGGACTTCGCCGAGAAGCACCAGATCCAGATCACCAAGGACAAGCGCGGCGAAGCGCCGTTCAGCGTCGACGCCAACCTCCTGCACAGCTCGTCGGAAGGTAAGGTCCTGGAGGACCCGGCGGTCGAGGCCCCCGAGTTCGTCCACATGCGCACGATCGCGCCGGAAGACGCGCCGGACAAGCCGACCATCATCACCATCGACTTCGAGAAGGGCGACCCCGTGGCTATCGACGGAGTCGCTCTGTCGCCGGCTGCCCTGCTGACCAAGCTGAACGAACTGGGCCGCGACAACGGCATCGGCCGTCTCGACCTGGTCGAGAACCGCTTCGTCGGCATGAAGTCGCGCGGCGTCTACGAGACCCCCGGCGGCACGATCCTGCTGGCCGCCCACCGCGGCATCGAGAGCATCACGCTGGACCGCGGCGCCATGCACCTGAAGGACGAGCTGATGCCGAAGTACGCATCGCTGGTCTACAACGGCTTCTGGTTCTCGCCCGAGCGCGAGATGCTGCAGGCGGCCATCGACTACAGCCAGACCAAGGTCTCGGGCCAGGTCCGCGTGAAGCTCTACAAGGGCAATGTCACGGTCATCGGCCGCACCAGCCCGTACTCGCTGTACGACCAGGATCTGGTCACCTTCGAGGAAGGCAAGGTCGCCTACGACCATCGCGACGCCGGCGGCTTCATCAAGCTGAACGCCCTGCGCCTGCGGGTGCTGGCCAAGCGCGACAAGCGCGGCTAGGCGCGGCTCGACCCCCCTCTGAATCACGCCGCGTCCGATCCCCGGGCGCGGCGTTTTTCTTGGTCTCTACTCGTCGCGCGCCGCCCGCCTGGCGAGCTCGGAACAATAGCGCCCGAAGTGCTCCGCCAGCGCCTTGCCAGGCCCCGGAAAATTCGTCACGCGATCGGCGTACTCGATCGAGATACTCGGTGTGCGCGCCAGTGAGCTCAGATAGCCATCCGGCATATCACCTTGCCCTTCCACGAAGGTGCGGTGGCCCTGGGTCTCTATGCCCCGAGACACGCGGAACACCGCGTCGACCGTCCTGACACGAAGTTGCGAGGCATAGGCGACCGGAGCGTAGAAACGAGCCTGCACCCCGCCAGACCGCAAGCCCGAGCAAGTCAGCACCAAGTCGACGTTCGATCCGTCGGCGTGCGGGGGTCCAGCGAGTAGAAGACCGCCAGTTATGCCGTGGGCGACGCTCCACTGATAAGCTTGGCCATACTGGACAAAGTCCTTTGGCGGCGGCGCGCGGTCATTGGCCATGGCGTGCACGGCCCATACCGCGCCGGCGATCAGCGCGAGGCCCGTGGCGGTTCTAAAAGCGGTCGCAAGGCGCATCGGCGTCTCCCTGAGTCGGCAAGACTAGCCACTCAACCTGGAGGCGCAAGCCTACACGCGATTGTACGGATACCGGTCCCGGATCATCCGCTGAAAGAACCGCCCCTTGGACGGCGCGCGGAAGAAAGCTCGGCTGACGCGCTCGGGGACGCCGACATAGACATACTCGTCACCGTCCTGGAACGTGACGAACAGCTTGCCGTGCTCGGGGGAGTAGTCGATCGCTTGGATCGCCGTTGAGTCCACATGCATGGCTTTACGAAGCCTCCGCGAAGGGGATCGTTGAGTCCTAGGAGCGAACGAAACCCGGCCGGGGTTCCCGGCGTGCGCTCGCCTCATAGGCCTTTGATCGTCGCGTGCAAACTCAGGGCGAATACGAATAGTGTCGCCGCGTAGCGGCGCGAAAGCCGTCGGGAGGAACACGAGCCATGCATCAGTCCCACGCCCTGGTGGCGATCGTCACCCTGCTGTCCCTGCTCGTCTATGTCTGGATGATCTTCCGCATCGGCGGCGCGCGGCGGCGGAGCGGCATCGACGCTCCGGCCATGACCGGCGATCCAGAGCTGGAGCGCCATCTGCGCGTCCAAGCCAATACGGTGGAGTGGCTGGTCATCTACCTGCCGGCGCTCTGGCTGTTCGCCATCTACTGGAACGACCTGTTCGCCGCGGCCATGGGCGTGGTCTGGATCATCGGCCGGATCATCTACGCCCTGGGCTACGCCGCCGACCCGAAGAAGCGCGAAGTCGGCTTCATCATCCAGGCGCTGGCGACAGCGGTCCTGGTGTTCGGCGCCCTGGGACGGGCGATCTGGGTCTATGCGGTGATCGGCGCGTAGAGGAGGCTTGGAGGCCCATCACGCGGCGGCCTATATCCGCGCCATGGACCACCTGCCCGTCGATCCCGCCCGCTACGGCGCTTTCCTGGTCGCCATGTTCGTCATGGCGATCACGCCCGGCCCCGCCAACCTGTTCGCCATCGCCACGGGCATGGAGCGCGGCAAGAGCGCGGCGCTGCTGGGCGTGGTCGGCATGAACACGGCGACCCTGGTGTGGTTCACCGGGTCGGCCCTGGGCCTGGGCGCCCTGATCATCGCCTTTCCCAAAGCCTTCCACGTGTTGGCGCTCGGCGGCGCGGCCTATCTGGTCTGGCTGGGCCTGAAGTCGCTGTGGGCCGGGATCAAGAATCTCGAGAGCCACGCCTCGGCCACGGTCCGCGCCGGCCGATCGGCCTTTGTCGACGGCTTCATGGTGCAGATCGCCAATCCGAAGATCCTGCTATTCTTCTCCGGCGTGCTGCCGCCGTTCCTGGACATCAAAAGACCGCTGGCGCCGCAACTGGTCATGTTCGCCTGCGCGACCATCGGCATGGACCTGATCAGCATGTCCAGCTACGGCCTGGGCGGCGCCGCGCTGTCCAGCCGGATGAACGAACCGGGCTTCCGGCGCGTTTTCGCCCTGGTGGTCGGCGTTCTGTTGATCACCGCCGCCGCCCTGATCGTCTCGCGCGGATAGCCCCGGCTCCCCAGATTTCAAAACGGTTGCAAACTGCGCCTTGGCGAAACCACAAAGCCCAGCCAGAGTTGTGTCCAATACCTAGGACTCCGCTTGAAGGAGCACGTCATGTCCATGAAGAAGGTCGCCATCGCCGCGACACTGGCGCTCGCCGCGACCTTGTCGGCCTGCGCCACGCCGACCCCATATCAGCCGAAAGTCACGTCCGGCGCCGTCACCGGCGGCTTCTCCGAGCTGAAGCTGGAGGGCGACCGCTATCGCGTCAGCTTCGCCGGCAACAGCCTGACCTCGCGCGAGACCGTCGAGCGCTACCTGCTCTATCGCTCGGCCGAGCTGACCGTGCAGCAGGGCTATGACTGGTTCGAGACCGCCGACCACCGCACCGATCGCACGGCCCGCACCTATGTCGAGCCCGATCCGCTGGCGCGCCCCGGCTTCGGCTATGGCTATCCGTACGGCTACTGGCGCCCATCCTGGCGCTATTACGGCGGCGGCTATGGCTGGCGCACCTGGGACCCCTTCTGGGGCGACCCCTTCTTCGCCGACCGCGCCCAGATCCGCACCGTCGAGAAGTTCGAGGCCGGCGCCGAGATCGTGATGCACAAGGGTCAGAAGCCGCAAGGCGACCCGCGCGCCTACGACGCCCGCGAGATCATGGCGAACCTCGCCAGCACGATCCAGCGGCCGGCGCCGCCGAAGTAACGGTCGGAAATCCTCTCCCCAAGGGAGAGGTGTCGATCCGAAGGAGCGACGGAGAGGGAAGTGTCAGCGGGTTTTCCGCATCACCTCCCCCTCCGATCGCTTCGCGATCACCTCCCCCGCTTGGGGGAGGATTTTTTATGCGCCTACCGCGGCGCCATGCGGATGCCGCCGTCGAGGCGGACGTCCTCGCCGTTGAAGTAACCGCAGGTGATCATCGTCAGGGCCAGCTGGGCGTATTCCTCGGGATTGCCCAGGCGCTTGGGGAACGGCACCGAGGCGGCCAGGCCCGCCTTCACCGCTTCCGGCGCGCCGTTCATCAGCGGGGTGTTGAAGATGCCCGGCAGGATGGTGTTGACGCGGATCCCCTCGCCCATCAGGTCTCGGGCGATCGGCAGGGTCATGCCGACCACGCCGCCCTTGGACGCCGAATAGGCCGCCTGGCCCATCTGGCCGTCCTCCGCCGCCACCGAGGCGGTGTTGACGATGGCGCCGCGCTCGCCGTCCTCCAGCGGCTCAAGGTCCAGCATGCCCTTGGCCGACTTGGCGATGCAGCGGAACGTGCCGACCAGGTTGATCTGGATGATGCGGTCGAAGGCGTCGAGCGGGAAGTGCTTGGTCTCGCCCGTGGTCTTGTCGCGGCTGGCGGTCTTGGCCGCGTTGCCGGTGCCGGCGCAGTTCACGAGAATTCGCTCCTGGCCGTGAGCCGCGCGGGCCTTCTCGAAGCCGGCGTCGACGTCGGCGTCGCTGGTCACGTTGACCTTGCAGAAGACCCCGCCGATCTCCTTGGCGACCTGCTGGCCGCGCTCTTCGTTCATGTCGAACAGGGCGACCTTGACGCCTTGGGCGGCCAGGGCGCGGGCGGTGGCCTCGCCGAGGCCCGAGGCGCCGCCCGTGACGACGGCGGCGACGGTGTTGTCGAGGTTCATGGGCGTTTCCCCTTGGCTTCGCGTTTGATCGGTTCGCGTTTAGGATCGAACTTGGAACAGAGGTTTAGACCGATGAGCGGCGACGCCAAACCGTCCCCCGACGTAAACGTCAACGACGTGCTGGACCCGGCCAAGGCGCTGGTCCCCGCCACGGTGCTTGTCAACGAGGAGCGCGTGGAGCGCGGCTTCCTGCCGAAGATCCGAAAGGTCGCCGCCAAGGTGCCGTTCGCGGCCGACGCGCTGTCGGTCTGGTGGTGCGCCCGCGACCCCGAGACGCCGACGGCGGCCAAGGGCATGATGCTGGCGGCGCTCGCCTATTTCGTCCTGCCGACCGACGCTCTGCCCGACATCCTGCCGGTCATCGGCTTCACCGACGACGCGGCGGTCTTCGCGGCCCTGATGGCGATCCTGGGCCGTACGCTGAAGCCCCGCCACAAGGAGGCGGCCCAGGCTTTCCTGCGTCGTCTCTCCGACGAGCGCTGATCGGCCATGCTCGCCCTGTTGATCGCGGCCGCGCTTCAGGCCTCGCCGCCGCCCGCCGAGGCCGAGGACAAGGCCGTGCTGGCGACCGCCCAGGCGTTCTTCGACGGCTTCGAGAAGGGCGACGTCGCCGCCATGCGCGCGACGCTGCTGCCAAACGCCCAGCTGATGTCGCTCAACACGCGGCCCGGCGGCGCGATCGCCCTGCGCCGCTTCGGCTTCGAGGAAACCTTCGGGACCAAACCCCCGGCCGGCGCCAAGGAATGGATGTGGTCGCCGGTGATCATCCGTCGCGGCGCGCTGGCCACCCTTTCGGCGCCCTACGAACTGTCGATCAACGGCAAGAGCGTCCATTGCGGCCTGGACGTGTTCACCCTGGTCCAGACCGAAGGCGCCTGGAAGATCGCCAGCATCAGCTGGACCGCCGAACCGGACGCCTGCCCTGAAATCCGGAAGATGTAGGCCGCCCTACCAATACGCGGCCATGATCTCTCGCGCCCAGTCCGGCTCGCGGACCTCGCCGCGCGGCGCGAAGCCGCTCATCACCGGCTTGATGTCCAGGACGGGCGTGCCGTCGATGGCGTCGAGACCCCTCAACTCCAGCGTTCGGCCGTTCACGGCCACGATCTCGCAGACCGAGACGCCGATGCGGTTGGGACGGTTCTTGCCGCGCTGGGCGAAGATGCCGATGCGCGGCCAAGCCTTGTTGCCCCGCGGATGGCGGGCGCCGCTGACGATCTGGTCGTCGGTGACACGGTCGAAGACATAGACGATCTCGGCGTGACTGAAGCTGTCCAGGCCCATCAGCGACTCGTCATCGAAGCGCTCGACGTCCAGGACGACGCGCGCCCGGCTCTCGCCCCAGTCATCGTCCCCCGGAACATCTCGGCCGCCCTCGACCCGCCCGATCGGGATCATTTCGATCGCCATGCGCTTTCCTCCGTGTGCGACAGGTTGTCGCGGGGCCAAGACCGCCTAAGTTGGTCGAATGATCGAAGCTCTCCTCGCCAAGATGATCAAGACCGGCGACCTCACGGCGCACCTGCCCGGAGGCCGCGTCGTCAAGGCGGGGGACGGCTCGGGCCCGCCCGTCGTGATCCGGATCAACAACCGCGGCCTGCGGCGACTGACCAATCCCAGCCTGGGCCTCGGCGAAGGCTACATGGAAGGCGACATCGTCTTCGAGCGGGGGACGATCTCGGACCTGCTGACCGTTGTCGGCGAGAGCGGCGGTCGAAAGCCGAAGCGCGGCTCTGCCCTCACCCGATTCCGCAAGGCGCTGAAGCGCAGGATCCAGCAGGTCAACGACCGCGTCGCCTCGCGCCGCAACGTCGCGCACCACTACGATCTGTCGAACGATCTCTACCGGCGGTTCCTGGACGCCGACATGCAGTACTCCTGCGCCTATTTCGAGCGTCCAGACATGACGCTGGAAGAGGCGCAAGCCGCCAAGAAGGCGCTGATCGGCCGCAAGCTGCTGATCCAGCCCGGCATGAAGACCCTGGACATCGGTTCGGGCTGGGGCGGCCTCTCCATGACCCTGGCCAAGGACTTCGGCGCGCGGATGACCGGGGTGACCCTGTCGACCGAGCAGCTGGCCCTGGCCAGGCAACGCGCCGAGACGGCGGGCCTGTCGGACCGGATCGACTTCCGCCTGACCGACTATCGCGACCTGAATGAGCCCTTCGACCGCATCGTCTCGGTCGGCATGCTCGAACACGTCGGCGCGCCGAACTTCCAGACCTATTTCGACACCATCGCCCGCCTGCTGGACGAGGACGGCGTCGCCCTGATCCACTCGATCGGCAAGATGCACGGGCCGGGCGCGACCAACGCCTTCACCCAGAAGTACATCTTCCCCGGCGGTTATATCCGGGGCCTGTCGGAGATCGTCTCGGCGATCGAGAAGGCGGGCCTGTGGATCACCGACATCGAGATCCTGCGGCTGCACTACGCCGAGACCTGCCGGATCTGGCGCGAGCGGTTCATGGCCGATCCCGACATCCCCCAGATGTTCGACGAACGGTTCCGGCGGATGTGGGAGTTCTACCTGGCGGGCGCGGAGCTGGGTTTCCGGCACGGCGGTCACATGGTCTTCCAGATCCAGCTGGCCAAGAAGCGCGACGCGGTTCCGCTGACCCGGGACTATCTGCTGGCCTCGGGCGACTGACGGAGCCGCTAGCCCGGGACGTCATCGCCTGGGGCCGCCTGTTCGGCCGCGGCCGCCTTTGCTAGGCTCGACGCCCGCGAGCTGTCGATTCAGTGGCCGAGGCGAGCATGCTTGAAGACCTGAAGAACAGATGGCTTGGCGCGGGGATGGAGCCGGGCGACACGGTCCTCGTCCATAGCAACATCAAGCGGACGCTGGTTGATTTTCGGCGCGCCGGCCATCCGATCTCGCCCGAGGACATACTCCAAAGCTTCCTGGACGCGATTGGTCCCAAGGGGACGCTGCTACTGCCGCTCTTCAACTTCGACTTCACCAAGGGGGTGGCGTTCGACATCCGAAGCACCCCATCGCACATGGGGGCGTTGACCGAGGCCGGCCGATTGCGCGGAGAGGCCGTCAGGACGGGTCACCCCATCTATTCCTTCGCGGTGATCGGGGACAAAGCTCGTCTTTTCGAGAACGTCGATAACGAAAGCGGCTATTCCGAGCGGTCGCCCTTCGGAATGCTCAGGGAATTGGACGGAAAGATCGCCGTGCTGGACCTGGACGACCAGAACAGCATGACCTTCTACCACCATGTCGAAGAGGTGAAGCAGGTCGACTACCGATACTTCAAGAGCTTCACGGCGGACTACACGGACCGGCATGGGGAGACGCGCGAGAGATCATACAAGCTCTACGTCAGGAACCTCGAACGCGGGGTGCTGACCGACGTCAATCCGGCCGGCGAACTGCTCTGGAGCCACGGGCTCTACAAGGGCGACAGACCACGGGTCGGCTCGGGCCTGAGGATCATAAGGAGCCGGCGAATGTTCGAGTTCGTGGGCGACCTTATCGATCAAGGAAAAGCCCTGGGGACGCTCTACGCCCTCGAGAACAAAGAATGACCATCGGAATTCAAATTCACCAGCTGGCGACAAGGCTGTGGAGCATAGATCGCAGCCTTACGGGTGATGGCGTCAGGGAGACGCTGAGAATACTGGGCGAGGTCGCGCCGGGGCTTCGCATCCACGAGATCCCAAGCGGGACACAGGTCTTCGTTCCCAAGGAATGGAAGATCCGGGACGCCTACATCATCGATCCTTCCGGCCGGAAGATCTGCGACTTCCGATCGAACAATCTTCACGTGGTCGGGTACAGCACGCCCGTTAAGGACAGGATGAGCCTCGAGGCGCTGCAAAAGCACCTGTACTCCCTGCCCGACCAACCCACGGCGATCCCGTATGTCACGTCCTACTACAAGGAGCGCTGGGGGTTCTGCATCGCCCAGTCCGAAAGGGACGCGCTTGAAGACGGTGAGTACGAGGTGTTCATCGACTCCGAGCTATTCGACGGCGCTCTCACCTACGGCGAATTGCTGATCAGGGGCGAGTCCGAGGAAGAGATCTTCATCTCGACCTATGTCTGCCATCCGTCCATGGCTAACAACGAGCTTTCCGGCCCCACCGTTACGGCGCACATCGCCAAGTGGCTTCTTGAAAGGGAGTCGAGAAATTTCAGCTATCGGATCGTTTTCGTGCCCGAAACGATCGGGTCGATAGCGTACCTGAGCCGGAACCTGGACTTGCTGAAGTCCAGGGTCGTGGCCGGCTTCAACGTGACCTGTGTCGGTGACGACAGAGCCTATTCCTACCTGCCATCACGGCATGGACAGACCATCAGCGATGTCGCGATCAAGCACGTTCTGGCCCATATCGGCGGCGAGTACAGGTCCTACACGTGGAAGGATAGAGGCAGCGACGAGCGGCAATATTGCGCCCCGGGCGTGGACCTGCCGATGGCCTCGATCATGCGAACGAAATATGGGGAGTATCTGGAGTACCATACGTCGCTCGACAATCTGGTCGACGTCGTGACCCCGGAAGGCCTGGAAGGCGGGTATAGCGCCCTCCGGCTCGCCTTGGAGGCGGTCGAGCGGAACTGCTACCCGAGGACGACCGTCCTGTGCGAGCCGCAACTGGGCAAGAGGGGCCTGTACCCAACCCTTTCCACCAAATCGAGCGGCGTGGCGGTCAGGCTGATGATGGACCTGATCACCTGGTCCGACGGCTCGAAGTCGCTTTTCGAGATCGCGGATCTGTGCGGCGCGCCCGTCTGGGATCTGTATCCGATCCTTGAAACGCTGTCCGAACACCGCTTGCTCGACCTTCTCGACAAGCCCGCGACGTCCTGAGGCGCGGCGGAGCGGCCGCTAGCGCGCGGGACGCCTCATTCCACCGTCACCGACTTGGCCAGGTTGCGCGGCTGATCGACGTCCGCGCCCTTCACCACGGCGACGTGGTAGGCCAGGAGCTGGATCGGAGCCGACATGACCAGGGTCGAGACTAGCGGATCGCTGGCCGGCGCGGTCACCACCACCTTGGCCCCCGCCGGCGCGTGCTTCACGCCCTCGGTGTCGGTGATGAAGATCACCTGGCCGCCGCGCGCCATCACCTCGCTCATGTTCGAGGCCGACTTTTCGAAATAGCTGTCGTGGGGAGCCAGGATGACGATCGGGGTCTGGTCGTCGACTAGGGCGATCGGGCCGTGCTTCAGCTCGCCGGCGGCGTAGCCCTCGGCGTGGATGTAGCTGATCTCCTTCAGCTTCAGCGCGCCTTCCAAGGCCAGGGCCGACATTGGACCGCGACCCAGATAGAGCACGTCCCGCGCCTTGGCGACGTCGGCGGCGATCTCCTTGATGGCGTCCTCGAGGCCGATGGCCTCGGCGATCAGGCGCGGGGCCTCCAGCAGCACCTTCACCAGGCGCCGTTCCTCGGCGGCGTCGATCGTTCCGCGCGCCTTGGCGGCGGCGATGGCCAGGGCGATCATGACGCTGACCTGGGCCGTGAAGGCCTTGGTCGAGGCCACGCCGATCTCGGGGCCGCAATGGATCGGCCAGACCACGTCGACCTCGCGGGCCATGGTCGATTCGGTGGCGTTGACGACCACCGCGCTCTTCATCCCCTTGGCCTTGCAGTAGCGCAGGGCCGCCAGGGTGTCGGCGGTCTCGCCCGACTGCGACATGGCCACGACCAGGGCGTCCTTGCGGATCGCCGGGGTGCGGTAGCGGAACTCCGAGGCGATCTCGACATCGACCGGCAGGTCGGCCAGCTGTTCGATCAGGTATTTGCCGACGACGCCGGCGATGTACGAGGTGCCGCAGGCCACGATCTGGATGCGCTCCAGCTTGGCGAAGTCGATGTCGCCGGGGACCGAGGCGCGCGAGGTCAGGGTGTCGACATAGGCCGCGATCGTGCGCTGGCAGCCTTCCGGCTGGTCATGGATTTCCTTCTCCATGAAGTGCCGGTAGTTGCCCTTCTCCAGCATCACCGCCGAGGTCGGGACCACCCGCACCGGCCGGGTCACCGACGCGCCCGAGGCGTCGAAGATGCGGTGGCTGTCGTGGTCGAGCGCCACGTAGTCGCCCTCGTCCAGATAGATCACCCGGTTGGTGAAGGGGCCGACGGCCAAGGCGTCCGAGCCCAGGAACATCTCGCCCTGCCCTTCGCCCACGACCAGCGGGCTGCCGCGACGAGCGCCGAGGACGAGGTTGTCCTCGCCCTCTACCAGCACGGCCAGGGCGTAGGCGCCGGTCAGGCGGTCCAGCGTGGCCTTGAAGGCGTCGAGCGGGGCGAGACCCGTCGCCAGCTCGGCGTCGATCAGCTGGGCGATGACCTCGGTGTCGGTGTCGCTTTCGAAGGTCCGGCCGGCGGCGATGAGCTCGGCCTTCAGCTCGGCGAAGTTCTCGATGATGCCATTGTGGACCAGGGTCACGCGGCCCGCGGTGTGCGGGTGGGCGTTCTTGACGTTCGGCGCGCCGTGCGTGGCCCAGCGCGTGTGGCCAATGCCCGTGGCGGCGTTCAGCGGCTCGTCGGCGAGAACGGCCTCCAGCGCCTTGATCTTGCCCTGGGCGCGACGACGCTGGACCTTTCCATCCACCACCCCGGCGATCCCCGCCGAGTCGTAGCCGCGATACTCAAGACGCTTGAGGCTTTCGATCAGACGGTCGGCGACCGGTTGCTTGCCGACGATGCCGATAATGCCGCACATGGGCCATGATCCCTTGTAGAACGCGTCACCGGATCGGGCGCGAGCGCTAGCTTTACGACGCCGCGTTTAGCACTCGTCCGGGAGTGGCTCTGATAAATCTGCATTTCGGATCGTTTCGCGAGCCGAATTTCAGCGAGCCAATCTCTTCTGAATGGCTCAGAATTGGGGCAATGAGCGACCCAACGACTATACGCTCGCCGAGAGACGACGAAATCATATGAGCAAGCGCGCCTATTTCGGCACCGACGGCATCCGCGGCCAGGCCAACAAGCACCCGATGACGGCCGAGGTGGCCCTGCGCGTCGGTCTGGCGGCCGGCAAGCTGTTCCGCTCGCAGGACGAGCGCCGGCACCTGGTGGTGATCGGCAAGGACACCCGCCTCTCGGGCTACATGATCGAACCGGCCCTAGTCGCCGGTCTGACCAGCGTCGGCCTGGACGTGCGCCTGTTCGGTCCTCTGCCGACCCCGGCCGTGGCGATGATGACCCGCTCGATGCGCGCCGACCTCGGCGTCATGATCTCGGCCAGCCACAACAACTTCGCCGACAACGGCATCAAGCTGTTCGGCCCCGACGGCTACAAGCTGTCCGACGAGCAGGAGCTGAAGATCGAGGCCCTGATGGACGAGGGTCTGCAGGAAGGCCTGGCCGCGCCGCGCGAACTGGGCCGGGTCAAGCGGATCGACGACGCCCAAGCGCGCTATGTCGAGATCGTCAAGGCGACCTTCCCACGCCATCGCAACCTGTCGGGCCTGCGGATCGTCATCGATTGCGCCAATGGCGCGGCCTACAAGGTGGCTCCCACCGCCCTCTACGAGCTGGGCGCCGAGGTCATCTCGCTGGGCGTCAGCCCCGACGGCACAAACATCAACGAGGAGTGCGGCTCGACCCATCCCGAGGCCATGGCCAAGATGGTTCGCGAGTATCGCGCCGACATCGGCATCGCGCTGGACGGCGACGCCGATCGCCTGGTGATCTGCGACGAGAAGGGCGTGGTCGTCGACGGCGACCAGATCATGGCGATCATCGCCGGCGCGCTGGCCAAGGCGGGGAGCCTGAAAGGCGGCGGCGTGGTGGCGACGGTCATGTCCAACCTCGGCCTCGAGCGCTGCCTGAAGAGCCAGGGCCTCTCCCTGGAGCGCACCGCCGTGGGCGACCGCTATGTGATGCAGCGCATGCGCGAGGGCGGTTTCAATGTCGGCGGCGAGCAGTCGGGCCACCTGATCCTGTCGGATTTCTCGACCACGGGCGACGGCCTGATCGCCGCCCTGCAGGTGCTGGCGGTGATGGTCGAGACCGGCCAGCCGATGAGCGCGCTGGGCCGCCAGTTCGAGCCGGTGCCGCAGCTCTTGGAAAACGTCCGCTTCGCCGGCGGCAAGCCGCTCGAGGCCAAGACCGTCAAGGAAGCCATCGCCGACGGCGAGGCGCAGCTGAACGGCTCGGGCCGCATCGTCGTTCGCGCCTCCGGCACCGAGCCCCTCATCCGCATCATGGCCGAGGGCGACGACCCGGCTCTGGTCCGGAAAGTGGTCAAGTCCATCGCCGGGGCGGTCAAGGCGGCTTAGGAGAAAACGGCAGCTCCTCAAATCGTGTCATCCCGGAAAGCCCGCAGGGCTTATCCGGGACCCAGGGGTGCGTGAGCGCCGAGCGCGCGGCCCCTGAGTCCCGGCGCTTCGCTACGCTTCGGCCGGGATGACACGGTTTTAGCTTAAACGCCCCCCCTACCCCACGTCGTCCGTGTGCGCCTCCCCGCCTTGGCCGCCGCTCCAGGTCTCACCCGAGCGCTCCCACCAGTACGGCTGGCGGACGCGCTTGCCCGTCACCGTCTCGTTCAGGGTCGCCGGGTCGTAGAGGCGGCCGCCCAGCATCACGCGGAACAGCTTGTCGCTGTTGCGGATGTCGACGGTCGGATCGGCGTCCAGAACCAGCAGGTCAGCCAGCTTGCCCGCTTCCAGGGAGCCAACGTCCTTGGCGTAGCCCAGCGAGCGGGCCGCGTTGATGGTGCCGGCCGCGAGGGCCTCGACCGGGCTCCAGCCGCCCCGCACGAACGACCACAGCTCCCAGTGCGCACCAAGCCCGGCCTGCTGGCCGTGCGCCCCGATCGCGACCTGGACGCCGCGATCGGCCAGCTTCTTGGCCTCGCGGGCGGTGGCGGCGTCGACATAGTCCTCTTCCGGCGCTGCCTGGCGGCGCACGTTACGGGCCGCCAGCAGGGCCGGCGGGGCGTGCTTGGACAGCAGCGGATGAGCCCAGACGTCCATGTGCTGACGCCAGTACGGGTCGGCCGCCAGACCGCCATAGGCCACGACCAGGGTCGGGGTGTAGTTGGTCTTGGTCTGCGACCACAGGCTGACGATGTCGTCGTAGAAGCGGTCCACCGGCAGGTTGTGCTCGACGGTGGCGTTGCCGTCCTGGACCAGGGTCACGTCCATGGCGTACAGCGACCCGCCCTCGGGCACAACCTCCATGCCCTCCTTCTGGGCCGCGACGACCACCATCTGGCGCTGTTCGCGGCGCGGCTGGTTGTAGTTCTTGACGCTGTGGGCGCCTTGCGCCTTCAGCCGGCGGACATGGGCCAGGGCGTCGTCCAGGCTGTTGATCTCGGCATAAACGCCCGGCGCCATGGCGCCATAGATGATCTCGCCCGTCGAGAAGGTGCGGGGCGCCAGGATCTTGCCGGCGCGCTGCAGCTCGGCGGCGACGAAGATCTCGGCGGCGCGGGACGAGGGATCGTGGATCGTCGTCGTGCCCATGGCTAGGTTGGCCATCGCCGACCAGTTCTGCTGCGGCACCAGATCATCGTCGCCCTGTGGCCCGTGGGCGTGGGCGTCGACCAGACCGGGGATGATGGTCTTGCCGGCGACGTCGACCACCTTGGCGTCGGCGGGCACGGGCGTACTGGCCTTGGGTCCCACCGCGACGATGCGGTCGCCCCGGATGACGATCACGCCGTTGTCGATGATCCCGCCACTCTTGTCGGCCATGGTGACAATGCGCGCGCCGGTCAGGGCGACGACGCCGGTCGGCTTGTCGGCGATCGCCTCCATCGACAGCGACAGGCCGGTCTTGACCGGCTTGAACTTGGCGTCGTCCTTGCCCGCGCCATCAGCGGCGGGGGCGTTGGCGTAGAGCGCGTCGGTCTCGGCCGTAAACAGGGTGGGCCCCATGCTCCAGTGGACCTGCTTGCCGTCCTTGGACCAGTTGATGAACTCGGCGCCCTCGGCGCTGACCCGCGTCACCGGCAGCGGACCGCCCTTCTGATCGACCGAGACCTCCTGGGTCCCGGGCATCAACGGCATGACGAAGGCCTCGTAGTTTTGGCGGAAGGCCACGTTCCGGCCGTCGGGCGAGACCTGATAGGCGGTGACCATGTCGCCGCTGGCGTGCACGCGCTTGGCCTGGCCGTTCAGGTCGGTGCTGACCAGCTGCCGCTTGTCCTTCTCGGACATCAGCATGAACACCCGGTCGTTGGAGGCGCCGAACTGCGGATCGCCGCCGCCGCGCGAGATCCGCACCGGGACGCCGCCCGAGGTCGCCACGCGGTACACGCCCGGATCCTGCGACCAGCGCGGCGAGGTCAGCCCCCCGCCACCCCGACGCTCGAACACGATGGTCTTGCCGTCGGGCGAAAAGCGCGGCGCGCCGTAGTGACCGGGCTGGGCGATCACGTCCTTGGCCGCGCCGCCGCTGGCCGACACGGTGCGCAGACGGCCCAGGCCCGCGTCGGTCCAGCCGACGAAGACGATGGCGCGGCCATCACGCGACCACGACGGGTAAAGCTCGAACTCGGCCTCTTCGCCCGAGACCAGCCGGCGCGGTTCGCCGCCCGACGTGGACTTAATCCAGAGCTTGCCGAGGGTCTCGAACACCACCGACTTGCCGTCCGGCGAGACACTGGCCCAGCGCGGCATCTTGGTGGCGAAGCGATCGGGCGCGACCTCGACCTGCGGGTGGGTCGCGTCGACCACCACGCGGGTGTCGTCGATCTTGAACGGGATCACGCTGGACGCGCCGTCGGCGACTGTCACGCGGCGGATCTTGCCGCCGGCCCAGAAGACCACGGTCGCGCCGTCCGGCGTCCAGGCCATGTTCGGATAGACGCCGGTGACCGCCCAGGTCTCCTGCACGTCCTGGTCCAGGGCGTCATAGATCTTGCGTTCCTCGCCCGAGGTCAGGTCCTTCACATAGAGCTTGGACTTGGTCCGCTCGCGGCGGACGAAGGCGATCTTGCTGCCGTCGGGCGATGGCGTCGGCCGCACCGAGCCGCCCAGCCCCGAGACGGCGGTCGTCACCTCGCCGGTCTCCAGGTCGTAGCGCTCGATGTCGAACAGGGTGGTGTTGGAGTCCTGGGCGTATTCGAAGATCGGGCCGGGCGTGACGTTGCGCGTGTAGAAGATGCTCTTGCCGTCGGCCGCGTAGATCGGCTCGCCCAGCTCCTTCTGCAGCGCCTCGCTGGCGCGCTTGACCAGCTGGACGCCGCCGCCGCCCGAGACGTGGTAGACCCAGACCTCGCCGGTGCCCAAAGAACGGCCGGTGGTGAAGTGCTTCTTGGCGACGATGAAGCGGCCGTCCGGGCTCCAGCTGGGCTGGTTCAGGAGGCGGAAGTCCTCCTTGGTCAGCTGGCGCTTGTCGCTTCCGTCGAGGTTCATGACCCAGATGTTGTCGCCGCCGGCCCGATCCGAGGTGAACGCGATGCGCTTGCCATCGGGCGAGAACCGCGGCTGCTGGTCATAGGCCAGGCCCTCGGCGATCCGCGTCGGCGTCCCGCCCGCGATCGGCATGACATAGATGTCGCCCAGCATGTCGAAGGCGATCAGCTTGCCGTCGCGCGAGACGTCGACATTCATCCAGGTGCCGTTGTCGACCGCGATGCGCACTTCGCGCGTGGCGACGCCCTGGGGCGCGTTGACGTTCCACTTCTCGGGCTTGTCAGGCTTGGCGGCGCTCGCGGCGCTGGGCGGCGCGGTTTGCGATAGGGCCATTTGCGGCAGGGCCGAGCCCGACATCAACGACAAGGCGGCTAGCGCCGTCAGCCGACGATCCATTCGATTTCCCCCATGCCCATACTCAGGCTCCGGACGGAACCCTAGGGGGGAAGGCGGGCGGAGTCACGGCCGCGCTTGCCGGTTGCGGCGGAAGGGTGGCGGGCGCCGCTAGACCCCCAGCTTCGGAGCCTTCATCCGGCGCTTGTTGACGTGGTGGCTGGGGGCCTCGGCCTGGATCTCCTCGGGGTACTCGCCCTTGAAGTAGAAGCGCTGCCAAGCCTCCTTGGTGGCCTCGGGGTCGCGCTTGAAGATCAGGTTGTTGAACTCGGTGCGCTTCTCGGCCCAGACGTCGTACTGGCGGCGCAGTTCGGGATTGGAGTTCATCGAGCGGATCACCGGCTGGAAGGCCTCCATCGGCTTGTCCTGGATCAGCATGATGAAGCAGAAGGTCTCGCCCTTCTCGAACCGCACCGTGCCCGGGCGGGTGAACATCCAGTTCATCGTGAAGGGGAAAGGCAGCCAGTCGGTCTCGATCACCCCGGCCAGCGGCTGGATGCCGTCCTTGATGTGGTTGGGCGGGCCCATGGCCATCAGCGACCAGCCCGGCGGCGTGCGGAACAGATAGCCCGTGTGGAAGGTCACGACCCCGCGCGTGAAGTGCGACTTCACGAAATCGGTGAAGCCCGGATAGGGATGGTCGGGCTGGAACTTGATGCAATCCTGGTGCGCCCCGCCATCCCAGGTCATCGAGAACCCGACGGGGCAGATGATGTCCCAGCCGGTGGTGTTGGCCATGGTCAGCGGCAGGCAGCGATAGGGATGGCGCTCGGCGAACCGGTCCATCCAGGCGCGCTGCGGTCGGCCCGGCACGATCTCGGGCGGACGGTTCTCGGTGGGATAGCACTCCAGTTCCATGCCGGTCCTTTTTCTTGGCTTCCTGCCCTTGCCGTCTGGTCTAGCCCTGCGGCCCTCCAGCCGTCTAGAGAGACCGCATGAAGACCAGAGCCGACCTGTTCGCCTTCTTCGACGCCCACGGGGTCGACCACCAGACCCTCGACCACCCGCCGGTGTTCCGCGTCGAGGAGGGGCTGGAGATCAAGGCCGCCCTGCCCGGCGGCCACACCAAGAACCTGTTCCTCAAGGACGCCAAGGGCCAGCTGTGGCTGATCTCGGCCTTGGGAGAGACGAAGATCGACCTGAAGAAGCTGCACCACGTGATCGGCTCTGGCCGGCTGTCGTTCGGACCCGAGGCGATGATGCTCGAGACCCTGGGCGTGACGCCGGGCTCGGTCACCGCCTTCGGCCTGATCAACGACACCGAAAAGCGCGTCCGCTTCGTGCTGGACAAGGCGCTGGCCGACAGCGACCCGGTCAACTTCCACCCGCTCAAGAACGACGCTACCACGGCCGTCAGCCAGGCGGGCTTTCGCCGGTTCCTGGAGGCCCTGGGGATCGAGCCCATGATCGTGGACTTCGAGGCGATGG
>CAKZJK010000191.1 GCA_936942565.1 uncultured Caulobacter sp.
CGCCAAGAAAGCCAAGAACACTTCCAAGGCCCTGCGCGGCCACTTCGCGAAGGCGGCCGTCGAGCCGAAGCGCGTCGTCGCCGAATTCCGCGTCGAGGAAAACGCCCTGATCGAAGTTGGCGCCGAACTGACGGCCGACCACTTCGTCGCCGGCCAGAAGGTCGACATCCAAGGCGTCACCGTCGGTAAGGGTTTCGCCGGCGCCATGAAGCGCTGGAACTTCGGTGGTCTCCGCGCCACCCACGGTGTTTCGGTCTCGCACCGTTCGCACGGTTCGACCGGTAACCGCCAGGATCCGGGCCGTACGTTCCCGGGCAAGAAGATGGCTGGTCACCTGGGTCAAGAAACCGTCACCACCCTCAACGTCACCGTCTGGAAGGTCGACGTCGAGCGCGGCCTGATCCTGGTCAAGGGCGCTGTCCCCGGCCACGAAGGCAGCTACGTGAAGGTTCGCGACGCCGTAAAGAAGGCTCTGCCGGCCGACGCTCCGCGTCCGGGCGCCTTCCGCAAGGCTGGCGAGGCTCCGGTTGCCGCTGAAACCCCCGCTGAAGAGGCCCCCGCGGCTACGACCGAAGAGGGCGAAGGCTAATGAAACTCGACGTCATCAAACTGGACGGCGGCAAGGCCGGTTCCGTTGATCTCGACGACGCCATCTTCGGCATCGACGATATCCGCGGCGACATCCTGCAGCGCGTCGTGACCTGGCAGCTGGCCAAGCGCCGCTCGGGTAACCACAAGATTCAGGTTCGTAACGAGGTCTCTCGTACGAGCAAGAAGATGTACAAGCAGAAGGGCACCGGCGGCGCCCGTCACGGTTCGCGCCGTGCGGCCCAGTTCGTCGGCGGCGCCAAGGCCCACGGTCCCGTGGTCCGCAGCCACGCCTTCGACCTGCCCAAGAAGATCCGCGCCCTGGCCCTGAAGCACGCTCTGTCGTCGAAGGCCAAGTCGGGCTCGCTGGTCGTCCTGGACAGCGCCGTTCTGACGGATCCGAAGACGGCCGCTCTGCGCGCCAACTTCGACAAGATCGGTCTGAAGAACGCCCTGGTCATCGCCGGTCCGGAAGTGGACGCGAACTTCAAGCTCGCCGCCCGCAACATCCCGAACGTGGATGTCCTGCCGAACGCCGGCCTGAACGTCTACGACGTGCTGCGTCGCCAGACCCTCGTCCTGACCAAGGACGCGGTCGAAGCGATCTCGGCTCGTTTCGCTGAGAAGGAAGCCGCCTAATGGCCGCCACCGCTCGCCACTACGACACGATCCTGTCGCCGGTGATCACCGAAAAGACGACCCTGCTCAGCGAGCAGAACAAGGTTGTCTTCAAGGTGGCCAACGACGCGACCAAGGACGAAATCGCCGCCGCCGTCGAAGAGCTGTTCAAGGTCAAGGTGACCAAGGTCAACACCATCGTGACCAAGGGCAAGACCAAGCGCTTCCGCGGCATCGTGGGTCGTCGCAACGACGTCAAAAAAGCGATCGTGACGCTGGCCGAAGGCCAGTCGATCGACATCACGACGGGGCTCTAATCAGATGGCCTTGAAGCAATTTAACCCGACCAGCCCCGGCCAGCGCGGCCTGGTGCTGATCGATCGCAGCGAACTTCACAAGGGCAAGCCCGAGAAGAAGCTCGTTGAAGGCCTGACCAAGTCGGGCGGTCGCGGCGGCAATGGCCGTATCGCGGTCCGTTTCCGCGGCGGCGGCGCCAAGCGCCTGTACCGTCTGGTCGACTTCAAGCGTCGCAAGCAAGGCGTGGCCACGGTCGTTCGTCTTGAGTACGACCCCAACCGCACCGCCTTCATCGCCCTGATCAAGTATCAGGCCGACGGCGAGCTGGCCTACATCCTGGCCCCGCAACGCCTGAAGGCCGGCGACGAAGTCGTCACCGGCGAGAAGGTCGACGTGAAGCCGGGCAACGCCTCGCCGCTGCGCACGCTGCCGATCGGCACGATCATCCACAACATCGAGCTGAAGCCCGCCAAGGGTGGTCAGATCGCCCGTTCGGCTGGCGCTTACGCCCAGCTGGTCGGTCGTGACGCCGGCTACGCCCAGATCCGCCTGAACTCGGGCGAACTGCGCATGGTGCTCGACACGTGCATGGCCACCGTCGGTGCCGTTTCGAACCCCGACCACATGAACCAGAACCTCGGCAAGGCCGGTCGTTCTCGTCACATGGGCCGTCGCCCGCACGTCCGCGGTGTCGCCATGAACCCGGTCGACCACCCCCACGGTGGTGGTGAAGGCCGGACCTCGGGCGGCCGTCACCCGGTGACCCCGGCTGGTAAGCCGACCAAGGGCGCCAAGACCCGCGTCAACAAGGCCACGGACAAGTTCATTATCCGTTCGCGCCACAAAGCGAAGAAGGGCCGCTAAGCCATGACCCGCTCCGTCTGGAAAGGCCCGTTTGTCGACGGGTACCTCCTGAAGAAGGCCGATGCCGCTCTGTCGTCGGGCCGCAAGGACGTCATCAAGACCTGGTCGCGTCGCTCGACGATCATGCCGCAATTCGTCGGCCTGACCTTCGGCGTGCACAACGGCCACAAGCACGTTCCCGTGCTGGTGTCGGAAGACATGGTCGGCATGAAGTTCGGCGAATTCGCGCCGACCCGGAACTTCCCGGGTCACGCCGCCGACAAGAAGGCCAAGAGGAAGTAATCATGGCCAAGCAAAAGCAAGCTCGCCGCCTCGACGGCGCCGAAGCGATGGCCAAGGTTCGCACCCTGCGCACCAGCGCCCGCAAGCTGAACCTGGTCGCTCAGTCCATCCGTGGCCTGAACGTCCAGCGCGCTCTCAACGAGCTCGAGTTCAGCCACAAGCGTATCGCTCAGGACGTCCGCAAGGCGCTGTACTCGGCCATCTCCAACGCCGAGAACAACCACAACCTCGACATCGACTCCCTGGTCGTCGCCGAGGCCTATGTGGGCAAGAACCTGATCATGAAGCGTTTCTCGCCCCGCGCTCGCGGTCGCGCGACGCGCGTTGAGAAGCCGTTCTCCGAGATCACGATCGTGGTCCGCGAACTGGGTGAGGCCGCCTAATGGGTCAGAAAGTCAATCCGGTCGGGCTGCGGCTCGGCGTGAACCGCACCTGGGACAGCCGTTGGTTCGCCGACGGCGCCCAGTACGGCAAGATGCTGCATCAGGACCTCGCGGTCCGCGCCGCCCTGAAGAAGCGCCTGTACCAAGCTGGTGTCTCGCGCATCATCATCGAGCGTCCGCACAAGAAGTGCCGCATCACGATCTATGCCGCTCGTCCGGGCGTCATCATCGGCAAGAAGGGCGCTGACATCGACAAGCTCCGCAAGGATCTGTCGGTTCAGACCGAGGGCGAAGTCCACCTGAACATCGTCGAAATCCGCAAGCCGGAAACCGACGCTCAGCTGGTGGCCGAGTCGATCGCTCAACAACTCGAGCGTCGTATCGCCTTCCGTCGCGCCATGAAGCGTTCGATCCAGTCGGCCGTGCGCCTCGGCGCCAAGGGCATCCGGATCAACGTCTCGGGTCGCCTCGGCGGCGCTGAAATCGCTCGGATGGAGTGGTACCGCGAAGGTCGCGTGCCGCTGCACACCCTGCGCGCCGACATCGACTTCGGTTTCGCCGAAGCCAAGACCACCTACGGCATCATCGGCGTGAAGACCTGGATCTTCAAAGGCGAGGTGCTGGAGCATGATCCGATGGCGCTCGACAAGCGCCTGGCCACCGAGTCCGGCCCCGCCGGCGAAGGTGGCGGCCGTGAGCGCGGCGATCGTCCCGACCGGGGCGACCGTCGTGACCGTCGCGATCGCGCCTAAGGATTAGATCGCCATGCTGTCTCCGAAGAAGACCAAATTCCGCAAGCAGTTCAAGGGCCGCATCCACGGCGCTTCGAAGGGCGGCACCCTGCTGAACTTCGGTTCGTACGGCCTGAAGGCCGTCGAGCCGGAGCGCATCACGGCTCGCCAGATCGAAGCCGCTCGTCGCGCCATCACCCGCCAGATGAAGCGTCAAGGCCGCGTCTGGATCCGTATCTTCCCGGACGTGCCGGTCACCGGCAAGCCCGCCGAAGTCCGGATGGGTAAAGGTAAGGGCGCGGTGGACTACTGGGCCGCTCGCGTGGCTCCGGGCCGCATCATGTTCGAAATCGACGGCGTGCCGGACGATATCGCGCGTGAAGCTCTGCGCCTGGGCGCCGCCAAGCTGCCGATCCGCACCCGTGTTGTGACCCGCATCGACGCGGGCGTGGCTCAGGAGGCTTGAGGCTCATGAAGATCGCTGACATCCGGGGCATGACCCCCGACCAGCTGGCCGACACCCTGATCAGCCTGAAGAAAGAGCAGTTCAACCTGCGCTTCCAGGCCGCCACGGGCCAGGTCGAGAAGACCCACCGCGTCAACGAGATCCGCAAGGATATCGCGCGGATCAAGACCGTGCTGCGCGCCAAGGCCGCGGCTTAAGGAGAACGATATGCCCAAGCGTATCCTCGAAGGGGTCGTCGTCTCCGATAAGGGCGACAAGACCGTGGTGGTGAAGGTCGAACGGACCATCGTCCACCCCGTTCTGAAGAAGATCGTGCGTCAGTCCAAAAAGTACCACGCGCACGACGAAGCCAACGCGTACAAAGCCGGTGAAGCTATCCGCATCATCGAGTGCGCTCCGAAGTCCAAGCTGAAGACCTGGGAAGCACTTCCCAAGGCTTCGGCTTAATCTGGAAGGTTTAGACCATGATCCAGATGCAAACTAACCTGGAAGTCGCTGACAATTCTGGCGCTCGCCGGGTCATGTGCATCAAGGTGTTGGGCGGCGCAGGCCGTCGCTACGCCAGCGTGGGCGACGTCATCGTCGTCTCCGTGAAGGAAGCCATTCCGCGCGGTCGCGTGAAGAAGGGTGACGTGCTTCGCGCCGTCGTCGTTCGGGTGAATCAAAATCTGAAGCGCAAGGATGGCTCGGTCATCCGCTTCGATAAGAACGCCGCGGTGATCGTGAACAAGCAGAGCGAGCCGGTCGGCACGCGGATCTTCGGCCCGGTTCCTCGTGAACTGCGCGCCAAGAACCACATGAAGATCATCTCCCTCGCTCCGGAGGTGCTGTAATGGCCGCTAAGATCAAGAAGGGCGACCGCGTCGTCGTTCTGGCTGGCAAGGACAAGGGCAAGCAAGGCTCGGTCCTGCAAGTCCTGCCCAAGGACAGCCGCGTTGTCGTGGAAGGCGTGAACATGGTTTCGCGTCACACCAAGGCGACCCAAGCCGACCCGCAAGGCGGCATCAAGCAAAAGGAAGCCGCGCTGCACGTCTCGAACGTCGCCATCGTGGATTCCAAGGGCAAGCCCACCCGCGTCGGCTTCAAGATCGAAGGCGACAAGAAGGTGCGCGTCGCCAAGACGACCGGCGAGGTGATCAATGGCTGATCAAGCTTACGAGCCCCGGCTGAAGACCGTTTATCGCGAGCGCATCCGCGCCGCGATGAAGGAGCAGTTCGGCTACACCAACGAGATGCAGATCCCCAAGCTGGACAAGATCGTCCTGAACATGGGTATCGGCGAGGCCGTGGCCGACTCCAAGAAGGCCCAGACCGCTCTGAAGGACCTGCAGGCGATCGCCGGCCAAAAGCCCGTCGCCACCAAGGCCCGCAAGTCGATCGCCGGCTTCAAGCTGCGCGAAGGCATGGTGGTCGGCGCGAAGGTCACCCTTCGCAAGGACCGGATGTACGAATTCCTCGACCGCCTGGTAACGATCGCGCTGCCGCGCGTGAAGGACTTCCGTGGTCTGAACGGCAAGAGCTTCGACGGCCGTGGCAACTACGCCATGGGCCTGAAGGAGCACCTGGTGTTCCCGGAAATCAACTATGACCAGATCGAGCAGATCTGGGGCATGGACATCATCGTCTGCACCACTGCGAAGTCCGACCAGGAAGCCAAGGCTCTCCTGAAGGAATTCCAGTTCCCGTTCGTCAACTAAGAGAGCGGGAAGGGAAAACAAACCATGGCCAAGAAAAGCGCCGTCAACCGCAACGAAGCCGTCCGCGCTCTCGTCAAGAAGTTCGCCGAGAAGCGCGCCGCGCTGAAGGCGATCGCCAACAACGAGAGCCTGCCGCTCGAGGAACGCTTCGAAGCTCGCCTCAAGCTCGCCAAGCTGCCGCGTAACAGCGCCGCGATCCGCATCCGCAATCGCTGCGAAGTCACCGGCCGTCCGCGCGCCTATTACCGCAAGCTGAAGATGAGCCGTATCGCGCTCCGCGAACTGGGTTCGCAGGGCCAGATCCCCGGCCTCGTCAAGTCGAGCTGGTGAGGACGATCAGATGTCGATGAACGATCCCCTGAGCGATATGATCGCTCGCATCAAGAACGCCGCCACGCGCAAGCGCTCGAAGGTGTCGACGCCGGCTTCCAAGCTGCGCGCTCGCGTCCTCGACGTGCTGGCCGACGAAGGCTACATCCGTGGCTACTCGCTGGTCGAGAAGCCCGGTGCGTTCCCCGAATTCGAGATCGAGCTCAAGTACTTCGACGGTGAGCCCGTGATCGCCGAGATCAGCCGCGTGTCCAAGCCTGGCCGTCGCGTCTACTCCTCGATCAAGGACCTGAAGCCGATCAAGAACGGCCTGGGCATCTCGATCCTTTCGACGCCGAAGGGCGTCATGTCGGACACCGCCGCGCGCGACGCTAATGTCGGCGGCGAAGTCCTCTGCCGCGTCTACTAGGCGCGGGAGGGAAAGAGCATGTCACGTATCGGTAAGAAAGCCGTCGTCATCCCCGCGAACGTCACCCTGACGCTCTCGGGCCAGACGGTCACGGTGAAGGGCCCCAAGGGTCAACTCTCGTGGACGATCGCCGACGAAGTCGAGCTGAAGCAAGAGGGCAATGAGCTCTCGCTGACGCCGCGCGTCGACACGAAGCGCGCCAAGGGCATGTGGGGCCTGTCCCGCACGCTGGTGGCCAACATGGTGCACGGTGTGACCACCGGCTTCGAGGAAAGCCTCGAACTCGTCGGCGTTGGTTACCGCGCGGCCATGAAGGGCACCGCCCTGAGCCTCCAACTCGGTTTCAGCCACGATGTGGACGTCGCGGCTCCGGCCGGCATCACGTTCGCCACGCCGAAGCAAACCGAAATCAAGATCGCCGGCATCGACAAGCAGGCGGTTGGTGAGATTGCCGCGAAGATCCGCCGCATTCGTCCGCCGGAACCCTACAAGGGCAAGGGCGTGCGTTATGCTGGCGAGACCGTTCGCCGCAAGGAAGGCAAGAAGAAGTAAGCCATGGCGCTCTCTCCTCGTGAATCGGCGGCCAAGCGCGCTCAGCGCGTTCGCACCCGCCTCAAGAGCCTCGCCAACGGTCGTCCGCGTCTGTCGGTCTTCCGTTCGTCGAAGAACATCTACGCCCAGGTCATCGATGATGAACGCGGCGTGACCCTGGCGTCGGCTTCCACTCTGGAAGCCGAAGGCAAGGGCGCGGACAAGGATGCCGCCGCCGCCGTGGGCAAGCTCGTCGCCGAGCGCGCCATCGAAAAGGGCGTCAAGGACGTCGTTTTCGACCGTGGTGGTTACATCTTCCACGGCCGGGTGAAAGCCCTGGCTGACGCCGCGCGCGAAGCCGGCCTGAACTTCTAAGGGAACAGAAATGGCTCGTGGTGAACAACAGCGCGGTGAAGGCGGTCAACGCCGTGACCGTCGCGACCGCAACGCCCCCGAAGAGCGGGTCGACAGCGACATCGTCGAAAAGCTCGTCCACATCAACCGCGTCGCCGCCACCGTGAAGGGTGGTCGTCGCTTCAGCTTCGCCGCTCTGATGGTCGTTGGCGACCAAAAGGGCCGCGTCGGCTTCGGTCATGGCAAGGCGCGTGAAGTGCCGGAAGCCATCCGCAAGGCGACCGAAGAAGCCAAGAAGACGATGATCCGCGTTCCGCTGCGCGAATCTCGCACCCTGCACCACGACGGCGCTGGCCGTTGGGGCGCTGGCAAGGTGATGATGCGCGCGGCGCCTCCAGGCACCGGCGTCATCGCCGGCGGTCCGATGCGCGCGGTTCTCGAAACCCTGGGCGTCCAGGACGTCGTGGCCAAGTCGACGGGTTCCTCGAACCCGTACAACATGGTGCGCGCCACGTTCGAAGCCCTGAAGGTGCAGTCGTCGCCCCGCCAGATCGCCGCCAAGCGCGGCAAGAAGGTTGGCGACATCCTCGGCCGTCGCGCCGACGGCGCTTCGGCGCCGGAAGCCATCGAGGGCTAAGTCATGGCTGAAGCTAAGCAAGTCACGGTTCGCCAGACCGGCAGCCCGATCCGTCGCGAAAAGGACCAGCGCGCCACGCTCGCTGGTCTGGGTCTCAACAAGCTGGGCCGCGTGTCCACGCTGGAAGACACCCCGTCGGTCCGCGGCATGATCCGCAAGGTCGCGCACCTGCTGGAAATCGTCGAGTAGTCCGCTACAAGACGCGAAATACGCCACCCCGGTGAAAGCCGGGGTGGTTTTCGTTTGAAATCCCTATTTGATTTTTCGGTCGTTTTAGGGTTTTAAGCGCGCTCTGTTTTCAAAAGCCGAGTCCAGCCGCTGGCTGGGCGCAGATCTCCAAGGAGAGGCACATATGACCAAGCTGAACGAACTGGCTCCCCGCGAAGGCTCGACCAAGGGCCGCATGCGCGTCGGCCGCGGCCCGGGTTCGGGCAAGGGCAAGACCGCCGGTCGCGGTGTGAAGGGCCAGAAGGCGCGTTCGGGCGTCGCCATCAACGGCTTCGAAGGCGGTCAAATGCCGCTGCACATGCGTATGCCGAAGCGCGGCTTCAACAACCCCTTCCGCCTGGAGTTCGCCGAAGTGAACCTGTGGCGCCTGGAGCAGGCCGTCGCCGCTGGCAAGTTCAAGAAGGGCGCCGAGCTGGGCGCCGCTGAACTGGTCGCCGCCGGCGTCATCCGTCGTGAACTGGACGGCGTGAAGCTGCTGGGCAAGGGCGAGATCAAGACCGCCCTGAAGCTCACCGTCTACTCGGCCACCGAAGCCGCCATCAAGGCCGTCGAGGCCGCCGGTGGCTCGGTGACCGTGACCAAGAAGGCCAAGGCGGAAGCCGAAGCCTAACCGATAAAACTGTCATCCCGGGCGAAGCGCAGCGAAGACCCGGGACCACGACAGGCGCCAGCGCTTCCGGCGGTCCCGGATGATCGCTTCGCGCTCTCCGGGATGACAGTTGTTTTTGAGGCTCGCCGTGACATCGCGGCGAGCCTCACCTATTTGTGGCGCTCTCCTCGGGCCAGTCTGGTCCGGGAAACCTAATTTCAGAGCGCGGTCGCCGCCGAAGCGGTATCAGCTTTCGGCTATCGCGCTCCTGAGTCGTGGGGATCTGTATGGCCTCGGCCGCCGAACAACTCGCAGCCAACATGAATTTCGCGTCGTTCCAAAAGGCGAGCGAACTTCACAAGCGTATCTGGTTCACGATCATCGCCCTGGTCGTCTATCGCCTCGGCTCGTACGTCCCGATCCCCGGGATCGACGTCAACGCCTTCGCGCGGTTGTTCAACAACAACTCCGAAGGCATCCTGGGCATGTTCAACATGTTCTCGGGCGGCGCCGTCGAGCGGATGGCGATCTTCTCGCTGAACGTGATGCCCTACATCAGCGCCTCGATCATCGTGCAGCTGATGGGCACGGTCTATCCGCCGTGGGAGAAGCTGAAGAAGGAAGGCGGGGAGGCGGGCCGCAAGACCCTCAACCAGTACACCCGCTATCTGGCCGTCATTCTGGCCGTCGTGCAGTCGGCCTCGATCGCCATGGGCCTGGCGGCCCAGCCGGGCGTCGTGGTGCAAGGCATCGGCGCGGCTTTCTTCGTCGCCTCCACGGTCGTCGCCCTGACCGGCGGCACCATGTTCCTGATGTGGCTGGGCGAGCAGATCACCAGCCGCGGCGTCGGCAATGGCGTCTCGTTGATCATCTTCGCGGGCATCGTCGCCCGCTTGCCGATCGTGCTGGGCCAGATGCTGGTCCAGGGCCAGACCTCGGGCAACTACACCCCGCTGTTCCTGATCGTGATCGGCTGCGTGGCCGCCATTCTGGCCATCGTCTTCATGGAGCGCTCGCAGCGCCGCCTGCTGGTCCACTATCCCAAGCGCCAGCAAGGCAATCGCATGATCGGCGGCGAGAGCTCGTTCATGCCGCTGAAGATCAACACCGCGGGCGTTATCCCGCCGATCTTCGCCTCGAGCCTGCTGCTGCTGCCGACGACGGCCATGCAGTTCGTGCAGACCACCAACCTGCCGGCCTGGGCCTCCTGGCTCCCCGGCGTCGTGGGCGCGCTGCAGCACGGCCACCCGGCGTTCCTGATCTTCTACGCCCTGCTGATCATCTTCTTCTCGTTCTTCTACACCTCGGTCGTGTTCAACCCCGAGGAGACGGCCGAGAACCTGCGCAAGTACGGCGGCTTCCTGCCGGGCATCCGTCCGGGCAAGCGCACCGCCGAGTACCTGGACTACGTGCTGACCCGCCTGACCGTGATCGGCGCGGCCTACATCACGGCCGTCTGCGTGGCGCCGGAGCTGGCGATGATGGCGATCAAGTCGAACCAGTTCGCCCTGGGCGGCACCTCGATCCTGATCGTCGTGACGGTGACCATGGACACCGTCGCCCAGATCCAGTCGCATCTCTTGGCCCACCAGTACGAGGGCCTCATCAAGAAATCGAAGCTGCGCGGCGGTCGCGGCCGCTAAGGCGGACTTCGATTTTATTACAAGCGTCGGAAGCCGGTTTGTCACAAAACCGGCTTCCGTTTTTATCTCCGGGGCTCTAGGTCTGCTCCGGGAGACAACCGGGCGCAGACCCGGTGACGCGCGAAGGGGCTTCTATGAATTTGATCCTGTTCGGACCGCCGGCGGCGGGGAAGGGCACTCAGGCCAAGCGCCTGGTCAACGAGCGTGGCATGGTCCAGCTCTCGACCGGCGACATGCTGCGCGCCGCCATCGCCTCGGGCTCGGAGCTGGGCCAGCGCGTCAAGGGCGTGCTGGATCGGGGCGAGCTGGTCACCGACGAGATCGTCATCGCGCTGATCGAGGAGCGTTTGCCCGAGGCCGAGGCGGCCGGCGGCGCGATCTTCGACGGCTTCCCGCGCACGGTCGCCCAGGCCGAGGCGCTCGATAAAATGCTCGCGGCGCGTGGTCAGAAGATCGACGTCGTTCTCCGACTCAAGGTAGACGAGCCGGCCCTGATCGAACGGATCAAGAAACGGTTCGAGGAGCAGGGACGGCCCGACGACAATCCGGAAGTCTTCGTGACTCGCCTGGCCGCCTACAACGCCCAGACCGCGCCGCTGCTGCCGTATTACCAAGGGCAGGGGAAGCTGAAGGAACTGGACGGGATGGGTTCGGTGGAAGCCGTGGCCACGTCCATCGACGCCGCTCTTGACGGAGTGGCTTAAGAAAGCCCGATTTCATTGGATGTCCGGTGGATTCAGTTGTTGACGGAAGCGAAACGATCCCTATAACGGGGCGCTTCCGCGAAAGGGCGCGATCCGTGCGCGCCGGTCTTGATCCTGTGGATCGAGCCGGGCGCGCCGTTCGCGTCTTTAGTGCGTGACTAGGAGAACATTAGACGTGGCCCGTATCGCAGGCGTCAACATCCCGACGAACAAGCGCGTGTTGATCGCGCTTCAGTACATTCACGGCATCGGCCAAAAGTCCGCTCGTGAAATCATCACGAAGGTGGGCATCGAGGATGCGCGTCGCGTCAACCAACTGACCGACGCCGAAGTCCTCGCCATCCGCGAGACGATCGACCGTGACTACACCGTCGAGGGCGACCTGCGTCGCGAGAACTCGATGAACATCAAGCGCCTGATGGACCTGGCCTGCTACCGCGGCCTGCGTCACCGTAAGGGCCTGCCGGTCCGCGGTCAGCGCACCCACACGAACGCCCGCACCCGCAAGGGTCCGGCCAAGCCGATCGCCGGCAAGAAGAAGTAAGGTAGCCTGACCGATGGCCAAGGAACCGGCTCGCGTTAAACGTCGCGAACGCAAGAACATCACCTCGGGCGTGGCGCACGTGAACGCCTCGTTCAACAACACCATGATCACCATCACCGACGCCCAGGGCAACACGATCTCGTGGTCCTCGGCCGGCATGATGGGCTTCAAGGGCTCGCGCAAGTCGACCCCGTACGCCGCTCAGATGGCCGCCGAAGACGCGGGCAAGAAGGCCGCGGAACACGGCGTGAAGACCCTGGAAGTCAACGTCTCGGGCCCGGGCTCCGGCCGTGAATCGGCTCTGCGCGCCCTCCAGGCCGCGGGCATGACCATCACGACCATCCGCGACGTCACGCCGATCCCGCACAACGGCTGCCGTCCGCCCAAGCGTCGTCGCGTCTAGTACTTTTTAGACCACAATCTTCCTTCGCCGGCTGCGCAAAACGCGGCCGGCGAGCCGCGTTCAAGGGACCGACCACGTGATCGAAAGAAACTGGAACGAGCTGATCCGTCCTGAGAAGCCGCAGATCGAAACCGGGGCCGACGCCAGCCGCAAGGCTCGCATCGTCGCCGAGCCGCTGGAGCGCGGTTTCGGTGTGACGCTCGGCAACGCCCTGCGTCGCGTTCTTCTCTCGTCGCTGCAAGGCGCAGCCGTCACCGCCATCCAGATCGATGGCGTGGTGCACGAATTCTCCTCGCTCGAAGGCGTCCGTGAAGACGTCGTCGACATCGTTCTGAACATCAAGCAACTGGCCGTGCGCATGCACGCCGAAGGCCCCAAGCGCATGACCCTGCGCGCCACGGGCCCCGGTCCGGTCACCGCCGGCCAGATCGAAACCCCAGCCGACATCGAGATCCTGAACCCCGATCACGTGCTCTGCACGCTGGACGACGGCGCCTCGGTGCGGATGGAGTTCACGGTCAACAACGGCAAGGGCTACGTCCCGGCCGACCGCAACCGTCCGGAAGACGCGCCGATCGGCCTGATCGCCGTCGACGCCCTGTACTCGCCGGTCAAGCGCGTCGCCTACCGCGTCGAGCCGACCCGTCAAGGCCAGTCGCTGGACTACGACAAGCTGGTTCTGGAAGTGGAAACCAACGGCGCCGTCACTCCGGTGGACGCCGTGGCTTACGCCGCCCGGATCCTGCAGGACCAACTGCAGATCTTCATCACCTTCGAGGAACCGAAGGCCAAGTCGGCCGACGAATCCAAGCCGGAGCTGCCGTTCAACCCGGCCCTGCTGAAGAAGGTGGACGAGCTGGAACTGTCGGTCCGTTCGGCCAACTGCCTGAAGAACGACAACATCGTCTACATCGGCGACCTGATCCAGAAGACCGAAGCCGAGATGCTCCGCACCCCGAACTTCGGCCGCAAGTCGCTGAACGAGATCAAGGAAGTTCTCGCCGGCATGGGTCTGCACCTCGGCATGGACGTGCCGAACTGGCCGCCGGAGAACATCGAAGACCTGGCCAAGAAGTTCGAAGATCAAATCTAAGAACCTCGAAGCCTATCGCGCTAATCCGGGCCGCTTCTCCTCTCTTCGGAAAGGGAAGGCGGCCTGGGCCTTTTGAAGCCGCAACCGCGGTGGAGGGCCCCGGCGCTTCGCTCTGACCCGGTCGGGAAAGACCAGGATTGGTGATCATCAGGCGCTTACGAGTTTCGCGCCGCTCGGGCTTCACGCCCAGGAGAGAAGAAAATGCGTCACGGCTACGCCCACCGCAAACTGGGCCGCACCTCGGCTCACCGCACCGCCATGTTCGCCAACATGTCGGCCTCGCTGATCAAGCACGAGCAGATCGTCACCACCCTGCCGAAGGCCAAGGAACTGCGTCCGATCGTCGAAAAGCTGGTCACCCTGGCCAAGCGCGGCGACCTGCACGCTCGCCGCCAAGCCATCAGCTCGGTCCGCGACGTCGAACAAGTCGGCAAGCTCTTCGCGGTCCTCGGCCCGCGCTACAAGGACCGTCAGGGCGGCTACATCCGCGTCCTGAAGGCCGGCTTCCGCTACGGCGACAACGCCCCGCTGGCCGTCATCGAGTTCGTCGATCGCGACGTCTCGGAAAAGGGCAAGGACTCGGGTCCGGTCTACACGAACGAAGCCGAAGACTAAGATTCACGGCGCAAGCCGAGACGAGAGGCCCCGGAGCGATCCGGGGCCTTTTTCGTTTGGGACATCGTGGAACGAGAGGTCGGCTTTCGACCCTCGTTAGAGGGCGGATCCGTCTACATCTCGATCCGCCGGGGTCGGCGAAGGTGCGTCCTCACCGTCCACGACCAAGATCGGTCGTCGCTTTTGATATAGCCAAAGACCCAGGACGACTACGCCGCCCAACAAGACAGACTGAACCCCCAGAATGATTGGCAGCAGCAGAAGCTGTACCAGGCCGCCGATCAGCATCACCGGGCGCTGAAGGCTCATGGCCAAGGTCGCTAGCAGGAACAAGGGACCGAAGATCACTCCCGCGCCGATGACGTAGCCGATCGCGATCAATCGGAAGGCGGCTCCAGCTTTCAGCTGTCCGCCCAATGTCCGGAGTTCCATCGCTCCTACCTCTACTCCTTCGTCAAATCCTGCCGCCGGAACAGCACCACCGCCGCCGCGGTCAACGCCGCCGCCCAGGCCAGCAGCGCGACCAGCGCCACCCCGGCCGAGCCTCCGGCGTCACCTAGCTGATCTGGCGCCAGCAGCGCCGCGCGCAAAAGATCGGCGTCGAAGACCGGCAGGGAGAGCAGCTTCCAGCTGGGCGGGCCTTGCTCCATCGCCCGCATCGCGCCGGCCAGGATCGTCTGGACGAAGCGCACGCCCAGGCAGGCGATCACCACGCCCATGGTCGAGCGCGACAGCACCCCGACGCAGGCCGCCAGGGCGGCCAGGACCATGGCCTCCAGCCAGGTGATGGCTAGCACGCCGACGATATCGAACGGGTTGCGGTCCAGCAGCGAGAGCGCCACCGTCTTGCCGTTGATGGCCGAGCCGACCAGCGCGGCGAGGGCCGAGAGCGCGGCCGACAGCAGCAGGCTCCAGAACACCGCCTCGCCGACGACGAACAGCTTGCCCAGCAGCAGGTTCTGGCGGGTGTTGCGCGGGGTGAGCAGCCGCCAGGTCTCCCAGCGGTAGTCGCCCGCCAGCACCGCCGCGGCGCCGATCATCAGGAACAGCGCGCCGAAGGTCGAGGCGCCGTCGGACAGCGCCTTGATCACCTGATCGACCAGCCCAACCGCCAAGCCGGGCATGGGCTTCTTGATCACGAAGCGCAGGAAGAGGTCGCCGCCCACATTGAGCAGGAAGCCGACCAGGGGCGCGAAGCAGAACCCCCAGAACAGGGTCGAACGATCGCGCAGCAGGCGGAACCGTTCGGCGGCTATGGCGTCGGCGAGCATCAGGCGGCTCCTTCCACGGTCGTTGCCGTGGGCGTCTGCCCCAGCGATTTCAGATAGACCCCTTCCAGGTCGACCTCGCGCCAACGCGCCTCGACGATCTCGGCGCCGGCCTCGACCAGGGCGCGGATGACGGCCGGAGCCTCGGCCCGGGGGATGTCGGCCAGCACGGCGTCGGATCCGTCCGCTTCGCCGCGGTCGCCCAGCACCGCCAACGCGGGAGCGAGGGGGGAGGTCAGGGTCAGACGCAGCCTAGCCTCGCCGGCGGTGAGTTCGGCCACGCCGCCCTCGGCCACGACCTTGCCGCGCGAGAGAATGGCGACGCGGTCGCAGACGCGCTTGACCTCGTCCAGCTGGTGGCTGGCCAGGATGACCGTGACACCCTCGCGCTTGGCCAGATCCACGATCAGGGCGCGGATCTCCTGAATGCCGGCCGGATCCATGCCGCTGGTCGGCTCGTCCAGGATCACCAGCTCGGGCTTGGTCAGGAAGGCGGCCGCCAGACCCAGGCGCTGCTTCATGCCAACCGAGAAGCCGCTGGTGGCGCGGTCGGCGGCGTGGGTCAGGCTTACACGCTCCAGCCAGCCGCCGACGTCGGCGGTCTTGGCTCCGCTCTCCAGCGCCAGCATCGTCAGGGTGTCGCGCGCGGTCAGATAGGGCGGATAGCGCGGGGTCTCGATCATCGCCCCGACCTTGCGCAGGGCGGTGATGTCGCCGGGCGCGGTGCCAAACAACCGGGCCGAGCCGCTGGTGGGACGCACGAGCCCGAGAGCGATCCGGAACAGCGTGCTCTTGCCGGCGCCGTTCGGGCCCAGGACCCCGAACACGCCGCCAGCCGGGATGGCGATCGAGAACTCGTCGAGGGCGCGCACCGCCCCGTAGGTCTTGGTGAGGCGGTCGGCCTCGAGGGCGATCGACATGCGGCGAATCCCGGACGCCGAACGAGTCGGCTCGACGCGGGGACTATGGCCAGCCGACGGACGGTCGCCAAGTTAAGTCGCCGTCATGGCCCTTGGAGCGCCGCGCCTGGCTCGGCTCGCGTAGCGCCGCCCGGAGTTCGCGCATAGCGAGATTCTAGTCAATAAATGCAACCAAAGAACGTGTCGCCGCGTGCCTGGGTGTATAGGGGAAGCAGGCGCCACTGACCGTCGGCGACGCCCGCGCTTCCTCGACCGGAGGAGCGGTTCAACCAGCTTAGGGAGAACGTTATGGGTTTCTATGGTCCCGAACCTTTCGACACCGCCGAGGCCACCTATGTGTGGACGGGCCTGCGGACGCCGGGGTTCTTTTCCGTCACTGTCCAGGGGAACGCCCCGAACTTCACCACGGGTATCAAGCTGGTGCGTGACCCCGACTTCGTGGGCGGCCTCGCCATCGACGTCATGGGGTGGACAGGGCCCCTCGGTAAGGGAACGACGCCCTACAAGGTTCAAGGCACATTCAACGGCCTCTACCTGCCCAAGATCCTGATCGTCGGCTCGAACCAGCGGCTGCTGATCGACGTGAAGGAAATCCCGTTCACCAGCGATGACGATTACGTCAAACAGCTGAGCGCGAACACCAAGCAGCTCGAGCCGGCCTGACGGTCCTTGGCGGATGCGCGTCCGGCTCTCTCCGGGCGCGCGTTCTCGAGAACGTGGTTCTTGGGCTCTTGCCGAATTAGTTTCTGCATGCGTTAAATATTGCTCCTTATGGCAAGGAGCGTCGCATGCGCCATCCTGGGCTGATATCCGCCATCGCCTATGACGATCCAAAGGCCGCGGTCTCGTGGCTGGAGACGGCGTTCGGGTTCGACGTCGCCCTGCTGGTCGAGGACGACCAGGGACGCCTGGCCCATTGTGAAATGACCTTCGGCTCCTCGACGATCATGATCGGCTCGTCCTGGCGCCCGGAGATCGCCAGTCCTACCGCGCTTGGCGGACGGACCACCCAGACCGTGCATATCCAGGTCGCCGGCGACGTCGACGCGCATTGCGCGCGCGCTCGCGCGGCCGGCGCGCGCTCGCGCGGCCGGCGCGCGGATCTTCGCCGAACCGGAGAACCAGTTCTACGGCGACCGCACCTATCGCTGCTTCGATCCCGAGGGGCACATCTGGACGATCGCCGCGCCGGTCGAGACCGTCTCGATCGCCGAAATGGAAGCGCGCAGCGGGCACAAGATCACCGCGTCGGCGCCATGATCACACCGGAGGATTTTCGACGGCTGGCCCTGGATCTGCCCCATGCGATCGAGAGCTCGCACATGGGCACGGTGGATTTCCGGTGCGGGAAGATCTTCGCGACCCTAGGCAATCCGGACGCCGACTGGGCGATGGTCAAGCTGACCCCGGATCAGCAGGAGATGCGCGTAGCCGCCGAGCCCGAGGTGTTCGTCCCCGTGCCGGGCGGCTGGGGCAGGGGCGGGGCTACGCGTCTGCGTCTGGCCGCTTGCGACGAGGCCACCTCGCGCGGCGCGCTACACGACGCCTGGCGCAATGTCGCGCCCAAGAAGCTGCTGGGCGGTCAGCCTTGAGCGAAGCGCTCGACGGCATCCTGGCGGCGCTTGCCGATCCGCACCGCCGGCGCGCGATCGACCTGCTGCGCGAACGGCCCCGCCGGGCCGGTGAGCTGGCCGCGAGCCTTGGCCTAACGCCACCGGCGATGAGCCGCCATTTGCGCGCCTTGCGCCAGTCTGGCCTGGTCGAGGAGAGCCATCCGGAGTTCGATGCGCGCGTCCGGGTCTATCGCCTACGGCCCGAACCCATGGCGCGGCTCAAGGCCTGGCTGGAGGCGGCCGAGGACCACTGGGTCGACCAGCTGACGGCCCTGAAGGCGCACGTCGAGGGCAATTCGAAGTGAGTTCGAAGATCCTGGTCGCCCTGCGTGTCGCCGCGCCGCCGGAGGTCGTTTTCGACGCCTTCGTCGACGACATCGCCCTGTGGTGGCGGCCCAACGCCCTGTTCTCGTTCACCCCACGTTCGCCCGGCGTCATGGCCTTCCAGGATGGCCGCCTCGTCGAACGCCTGCCCAGCGGCAAGGTGTTCGAGGTGGGCGTCGTGCGGGCCTGGGAGCGCGGCGCGCGCCTGGTTTTCGGCTGGCGCCAGGCCAGCTTCGCGCCGGGTGTCGAAACCGAGGTCGAGGTCCGCTTCGAGGCGGTGGAGACCGGGACGCGCGTCACCGTCGAGCATCGCGGCTGGGACGCCGTGCCCGCCGACAACGTCGCGCGTCATGGCTTTCCCGACGCGGTGTTCCTGCACAGACATGGCGAATGGTGGCGCGCTCTGCTGGCGGGGCTTGCGACATGGACGAACAGCCGCCAACTAGGGTCGGCCGGGGAGGGCGACGCATGACGGACACGCGGATTACGGGAGGCAGGCGCCAGGCGGCGCTGGGCTTCATCTTCATCACCGCGATCATGGACGTGTTGTCCCTGGGGGTGATGATCCCCGTGCTGCCCAACCTCGTGAAGTCGTTCGGCGGCGGCGATACGGCCGCGGCGGCGGACTGGAACGTGCTGTTCGCCACGACATGGGGCGTGATGCAGTTCTTCTGCTCGCCGGTGCTGGGCCTGATGTCCGACCGTTTCGGCCGCCGTCCGGTGATCCTGACCTCGATCTTCGGTCTGGGCGTCGACTTCCTGTTCATGGCCTTCGCGCCCAGCCTCTGGTGGCTGTTCGTGGGCCGGATCTTCAACGGCATGACGGCGGCCAGCTTCTCGACCGCCAGCGCCTATGTCGCCGACGTGACCACGCCCGAGACGCGCGCCAAGGGCTTTGGCTTGATGGGGGCGGCGTTCGGTGTCGGCTTCACCTTCGGCCCGGCGCTCGGTGGCTGGCTGTGGACCTTCGACCATCGCCTGCCGTTCCTGGTCTGCGCCGCCCTGGCACTGTGCAACTGGCTTTACGGCTTCTTCGTGCTGCCGGAGTCGCTCCCGCCCGAGCGGCGCCAAAAGCGCTTCGACTGGAAGAAGGCCAATCCCCTGGGTTCTCTTCAGCTTCTGATGCGCCACCCGGGCCTTCTGGGGCTGGCCGGCGTCGGCTTCCTGTTCCAGCTGGCGCACAACGTGCTGCCGAGCGTCTTCGTGCTCTACATGGGCTTCCGCTATGGCTGGTCGCCGGGTGTGATCGGCCTGACCCTGATGGCCAGTGGCATCTCCAGCATCGTCGTGCAGGCCCTGGTCGTTGGCCGGGTGGTCAAGGCGGTGGGCGAGCGCGGCGCGCTGCTGATCGGCCTGTTCTCGGGCTTCGCGGGCTTCATGGTCTACGCCCTGGCGCCCACGGGCCCGCTCTATCTGTGCGGCTTGCCGCTGTTCGCGCTGTCGGGCCTGATCATGCCCGGCTTGCAAGGCCTGATGACGCGCCGCGTGGCGCCCAACGAGCAAGGGCAACTGCAAGGCGCCAACTCCGCCCTGATGGGCGTGGCCTCGATCATCGGTCCGTCGCTGTTCCTGCTGCCGTTTGCCTTCGCCGTTCGTCATGACGCGACCCTGCACATGCCCGGCTTGCCGGTGCTGATCGCCGCGAGCCTGATGCTGCTGGCCACTCTGCTGGCCTGGGCCAAGGCCCGGCCCGCGCCCGTCCTGGAACCTCGGAGCGCATGAGGGTTTAAGCCAACGCCGAAACCTTGACCTTTCGCCGCCTTAGACTCGCCAGAAACCTCCGGTGAGTTCGCGAGGAACCGTGAGGAGCTATTCTTGAAGACCATGCGCAACCTTCGCGCCCTGCTGCCCATCGTCGTCCTGCTGGCCGCCTGCTCCAATCCGAACGGGCAGTCGAACGCCCAGTCGATCCCCGACCTGGCCCAGCCGACCCGCCGCGCGCCCAGCGATCCGGCCTCGATGAAGGCCTCGTTCTCGCCGGTGGTGAAGAAGGCCGCTCCGGCCGTCGTCAACGTCGCCAGCCGCCGGGTGGTGCGTCAGCGCGTCGATCCGTTCTGGGATTTCTTCATGGGCGGCGGCGCGCCGCGCGAACAGGTGCAGGGCTCTCTGGGCTCTGGCGCGATCGTGCGCGCCGACGGGGTGATCATCACCAACCACCACAACATCGAGGGCATCGTCGAGGGTAACGGCGACATCACCGTGCAGCTCGCCGACCGCCGCGAGTTCCCGGCCACCGTGTTGCTGGACGATCCGCGCGCCGACCTGGCCGTGCTGAAGATCGACACCAAGGGCGAGCGCCTGCCGGTCATGGCGATCGACGATCAGGAGCAGCTCGAGGTCGGCGATCTGGTGCTGGCCCTGGGCAATCCGTTCGGCGTCGGCCAGACGGTGACCAATGGCATCGTCTCGGCCCTGGCGCGCACCGACGTCGGCGCTGCCGACTTCGGCAGCTACATCCAGACCGACGCGGCCATCAATCCGGGCAACTCCGGTGGGCCGCTGGTCGACATGGACGGTGACCTGGTCGGCATCAACACCTTCATCATCTCGCGCTCGGGCTCGTCCAGCGGCGTCGGCTTCGCCATTCCGGCGGCCGTGGTCAAGCAAGTGGTCAACGCCGCGCTCGGAGGCGGCCACAGCGTCGTGCGGCCCTGGCTGGGCGTGAAGGGCCAACCGGTGACCGCCGAGATCGCCCGCAGCCTCGGCATGACCGCGCCGCGCGGCGTGCTGGTGGCCCAGGTCTATCCCGGCTCGTCCGCCGACCGCGCGGGTCTGAAGGAGGGCGACGTCATTCTCTCGATCGACGGCCAGGCGGTGAACGACCAAGGCGGGGGAGCCTTCGCGATCGGCACGCACAAGGTTGGCGACCGCGTGCCGATGCAGATCCAGCGCGGCGACCGCGCGCAGACCCTGACCGTGCGCGCCGAGGCCGCGCCGGACACCCCCGCGCGCGATGAGCGGACCATCAAGGGCCGCAACCCGTTCGACGGCGCGACCGTGGTGAACCTGTCGCCGGCCGTCGCCGAGGATCTCGGTGTCGACAATCTCAAACATCTCCCACGATTGGTCTCCCGATGACAGCTTCGCGTCAATCTCCGACGGGAGGTCGAGGGTCGCGAAGCGGATGAGGAGATGCTTCTCGGGGACTACGAGCCCCTTGGACAACATGCCCCGTGGGAGGACAAGTGTGGACAATATGCCCGAAGTGCCCAATCGTTCCCCTAAGTCGAGAAGAGGGTTTATGTGGCCTTGTGCCGGGAACGGGAAAAGTAGGACATGTGGTTGTCGTTGTGATCGTGGATGTGCCAACACCCCTTCCATTGCCCTCTTGTCTAGCCTTCTTTCTTTACACAATGCTCACTCTTTGGCTATATTCATGGAGTTGTCACCAATTCATATAAGATGGGATA
>CAKZJK010000192.1 GCA_936942565.1 uncultured Caulobacter sp.
GGCGGAAATGGTCAGGTTCGCTCGCGCGAACTCGACGCCTCTTAGGCGGTCTTTTCCGTGATGAACTTCACGGCGTCGCCAACCGTCTGGATGTGCTCGGCGGCGTCGTCCGGGATTTCGATGTCGAACTCTTCTTCGAACGCCATCACCAGCTCGACGTTGTCGAGGCTGTCGGCGCCCAGGTCGTCGATGAAGGAAGCCTTCTCGGTGACCTTCTCGGGATCGGCATCCAGGTGCTCGATGACGATCTTACGCACGCGCTCGAGAATGTCGGACATTCTGTTCAGTCCCTCGTTATGAAATATCGGCCCGTGGCGGACAGGCGAGACGCCTGCTCTCCGCGGGAATTGTCGGGCACCGCCTATCACGTTCCTTTTCGGCTTACTAGCGGGTCGCCGACAAAGGAACGGGGACAGCTTAGATCATCGCCATGCCGCCGTTCACGTGCAGGGTCTGGCCGGTAACGTAACCGCCCTCGTCGCTGGCCAGGTAAACACAGGCCGCGGCGATATCGCTTCCCTCGCCCAGCTTGCCGGCGGGAATCGTCGACAGGATGCCCGCCTTCTGCTGGTCGTTCAGGGCGTCGGTCATCGGGCTGGCGATAAAGCCGGGCGCGACACAGTTGACCGTCACGCCGCGGCTGGCCAGTTCCTGGGCCAAGGCCTTGGAAAAGCCGATCATTCCGGCCTTCGAGGCCGCGTAGTTGGTCTGGCCGGGATTGCCGGTGACGCCCACGATCGAGGTGATGCCGATGATGCGGCCGGCGCGGCGCTTCATCATGCCCTTGGCGGCGGCGCGCGACAGGCGGAAATAGCCTTCCAGGTTCACCTTGATCACGGTGTCCCAGTCCTCGTCCTTCATGCGGACGATCAGGCCGTCGCGCGTGATCCCGGCGTTGGCGATCACGATATCGAGCGGCGCGCCGGCGGCTTCCTCGGCCTTGGCGACCAGGCCATCCACTTGTTCGGCGTCGGACAGGTTCGCGACGACGGTCGAGGCGCGATCGCCCAGTTCCGCCTTCAGCTCGGCCAGGGCCGATTCGCGGGTGCCGGAGAGCACGACATGCGCGCCCTGGGCGTGCAGGGCGCGGGCGATGGCCCCGCCGATGCCGCCGGTGGCGCCGGTGACGAGGGCGGTCTTGCCGGTGAGATCGAACATTTGGGGTGTTCCTTGAGCTTAGAGCGAGGCCGCGAAGGCTTCGAGATCGGCGGGCGTGTTCAGGGGCGTCGCCTCGGCGTCTGGGGCGATGCGCTTGGCCATGCCCGACAGCACCTTGCCGGCGCCGGCCTCGGCGAAGCGCGTGACGCCGCCCTGGCCGGCCAGCCAGGTCATGCTTTCGCGCCAGCGGACGCGGCCGGTGACCTGCTCGACCAGCAGCTTGCGGATGACGTCGGGGTCGTGGACCGGCGCGGCGGTGACATTGGCGACCAGCGGCGCGCGCGGGGCCAGGATCGTGGTCTTGGACAGCGCCTCGGCCATCTCGTCGGCCGCCGGCTGCATCAGCGGACAGTGGAACGGAGCCGAGACGTTCAGCGGAATGGCCCGCGCGCCCAGTTCCTTGGCCTTTTCGATGGCCTTGTCGACGGCGGCCTTGGCGCCCGAGATCACGACATTGCCGTTGTTGTTGTCGTTGGCGACGACGCAGACGCCGACCTCCGAGCCGGCCTTGGCGGCTTCTTCGGCGAGCGCGAGATCGGTCTTGGGGCCGATCAGCGAGGCCATGGCGCCCTCACCCACCGGGACGGCGCGCTGCATGGCCTGGCCGCGCAGCTTCAGGAGGCGGGCGGTGTCGGCCAGGGTGATGGCGCCAGCGGCGGCCAGGGCCGAATATTCACCCAGGCTGTGACCGGCGACGAACGCGGCCTTGTCGATGCCCACCCCGAATTCCTTCTCCAGGGTGCGGGTGACCGCCAGGCTGACGGCCATCAGGGCCGGCTGGGCGTTCTCGGTAAGGGTCAGATCGCCTTCGGGACCTTCCTTCATCAGGGCGAAAAGCTTCTGGCCCAGGGCGTCATCGACCTCCTGGAAGACCTCGCGGGCGCTGGCGAAGGCCTCGGCGAGATCGACGCCCATGCCGACCGACTGGCTTCCCTGACCCGGGAAAATGAAGGCGATGCTCATCTAAGCCCGCTCCGTTCTTATGAGATTCAAGGCCGGGAGGGTTAGGCCAAAGGCCGCCGGGCGGCAAGTCGGGCCGTTGTGGGCGCCGGAAAAGGCCCTAGCCCAGCCAGGGGCCTCCCGGCGGGCCCCAACCCCAGACGGGCATGGGCGGATCGCCTTCCGGCTCGGCGACGCCTTCCGCCGAGTTGATCACCGCCAGGCGCGTGCCCCACTCCAGATAGCCGACGAAGGCGGCGCGGAACTCAGGATCGTCAGGCAGCCCCACCTCGTCGGCGGTGTCGAGCATCAGCGCGATCCACGCCCTGCGCTGGGCCTCGGTCAGGTGACGGCCCAGATGCTTGCGGATCATCGAGGCGTGGCCGCCGCCGGCCTCGCTATAGGCCTTGGGCCCGCCGAACACCTCGCTGACGAAGGCCGCCACATGTTCGGCATGCTTGGGATCCATCCCGGCGAAGACCGGGGCGAGCACCGGATCGCCCGGAACCTTGGCATAGAAGGTCGCGAACAACGCTTTCAACCGGTCCGGACCGCCGGCCCACTCGGCCAGGGTCGGCGTCTTGGTGTCGTCACGCGCCATATTGGTCTCCTGCGTCCACCCGCTATCGACGAACGTAGAGGTTTGGAAGTCCAGAGAATGGAGTTATCCAAGTCGTGACCGTCAACAGCCCTCTCCTCCGGAGTCTTCCGATGTCTCGCCTGCTCGCCGGTATCGCCGCGGCCGCCCTCACGCTGGCCGCCACCTCTCCCGCCCTGGCCGCCCTCAAGGTTGGCGATAAGGCGCCCGACTTCAGCGCCAAGGCCGCGCTGGCCGGCAAGGACTTCGACTTCAACCTCGCCAAGGCCCTGAAGAAGGGCCCGGTGGTGCTGTACTTCTTCCCGGCGGCCTACACCTCGGGCTGCACCGCCGAGGCGCACGAGTTCGCCGAGGCCACGCCCGAGTTCGAAAAGCTGGGCGCAACGGTGATCGGCGTCACGGCTGGCAATGTCGACCGCATCAAGGACTTCTCCAAGGAGCATTGCCGCGACAAGTTCGCGGTGGCCGCCGCCGACAAGGCCCTGGTGAAGAGCTATGACGTGGCCCTGGCGGTGAAGCCGGACTGGTCGAACCGCACCTCGTACGTGATCGCTCCGGACGGCAAGATCCTGCTCTCCTACACCGACGGCAACTTCATGGGCCACGTGACCCAGACCATGGACGCGGTGAAGGCCTACAAGGCCAAGAAGTAGCGAGCGTTTTTGGATTTCGACCAGCCGCGCGGGTTGAAGCTCGCGCGCGCTGGCGACCATGATCGGCCATGACCGATCTCTCGGAAATCGAAACGATCATACGCGGCGTCGCCATCGGCGGGTTCGCCGCCAGCGGCCTCGTCCTGGTCGCTACGCCTCGCCCCTCGCCCACTCGCTGGCTCGGCGCGGCCTTCTTCCTGGGCGTCATCGCGCACGTCATCTCGGGCTGGGGCCCTGAACTGCGAAGATTCGATCCGCTGTGGGCCGCCTCGGTCGTCGGAACGGGGCTGTTCTGGATGTTCGCCCTGGACCTGCTGGAAGACGCGCCCAAGCCACCGCTCTGGCGGCTGGCGGGCCCCGCGATCGCCTTCCTGTTCTGGCTCTCGGCTCAGTTCGCGCCCAAGGCGTGGTGCGAGACCATCTGGGGCGGCTATATCGCCCTGCAGATGCTGATGGTCGCGCACGTGCTGGTCGTCGCCTGGCGAGGCTGGCGCGGCGACCTGGTGGCGCAAAGGCGGCGCCTGCGCCCGCTGCTCGCCGCGGCCGCCTGCGGCTATGTCCTGATCATCGCCGCCAAGGATATGCGTTGGCTGGTCTTCCTGCCGGGCGGCGCGATGGAGCTCATCCAGGCGGTCTTCCTGGCGACCTTGGCGCTGGTGACCACCCTGGCCCTGCTGCGCGCCGAGCCGCAACTGGTCGCCGTCCAGACCGAAGCGTCGATCACCAAGGCGTCCGCGTCGTCGCTCGACCTCACCCCCGCCGACCGCTTGATCCTGGCGCGCCTGGACAAGGCCATGGACGAGACCGAGGTCTGGCGGGGCGAGGACCTGTCGATCGGCGGCCTGGCGGCCCTGGTCGGCGCGCCCGAGCACCGGCTGCGCAAGCTGATCAACGGTACGCTGGGCCACCGCAACTTCGCCGACTACGTCAACGGCCGGCGGATCGAGGCGGCCAAGGTCGCCTTGGCCGATCCCGAGCAGGCGCTGAAGTCGGTCTCGACCATCGCCTACGAGCTGGGCTTTGGCTCGCTGGGCCCGTTCAACCGCGCCTTCCGCACCGCCGTCGGCGCCACCCCGACCGCTTGGCGCCAGGAAGCGACGCCGCCGATCGCCCGTCTTCGATTGGTTGAAACCGACCAAACCCCGCCGAAAGCCGACAAACGCGCCTGATTTCGAGAACGGCGCGACGGCGCTGGCGGCCAACGGCTCCCTGGCGAGGTTCATCGCCAAGGAGCCCCCTAGATGCTCGACACCCTTATCGCCTTCGCCGGCCACTGGCTGGGCGGCATGCGGATCGACGTGACCCGCTACGTGATCTTCTCGGTCGGCGTCTGGCTGACCCTCTGGGTCGTGCTGGCCGCGCCCCTCGCCAGCCGCAAGATCCGAGAGAACCGTCCGCCCGCCCGCCAGCTGCTGACCGAGTTCGTCGTCTCGATCCGCTCGATCATGATCTTCTCGACGGTTGGCCTGCTGACCTTCGGCCTGTTCCGGGCCGGACTGCTGCCGGGCCCCTACATCGCCCGGAGCTGGGGGCCGGTCTGGTTCTGGACGAGCCTTGTCCTGATGATCGTCGCCCACGACGCCTGGTTCTATTGGACCCACCGGCTGATCCACGATCGGCGTCTGTTCCGGATCTTCCACCGGCGGCATCATCGGTCGAACAACCCCTCGCCGTTCACCGCCTACAGCTTCGATCTAGGCGAGGCCTTCATCAACGGCGTCTTCGTGCCACTGTGGATGATCCTGGTTCCGACCCAGTGGCCGGTGGTGAGCCTGTTCATGCTGCACCAGATCGTCCGCAACACGATCGGTCACTCGGGCTACGAGCTGTTTCCCGCCCGCAAGGACGGCCGGCCGCTGATCCCCTGGCTCACGACGGTCACGCACCATGACCTGCACCACGCGCAGGCCGGCTGGAACTACGGGCTCTATTTCACCTGGTGGGACAAGCTGATGGGCACCGAGCACCCGGAGTATCTGAAGCGCTTCGCCGACGTTACGGGCCGCAAGGACCGCAAGCTGGAAACTACCAGTTCGCCTTCACCAGCTTGACCATGGCGCGGGCGTCCTGCAGCCGCCACTGCTCACGGTCGGCGTTGACGCCGCGCAGGCTGACCGTGAACTCGGCCGGGATATCGAAGGGGCGCGTGAGGGACAGGTCGACGCCCTCCTCGCCCCGCGAGCCGCCGCCAAAGGCGATCGAGCCGATCGGCCGGCCTTCCAGGGTCAGGGAGGAGCGGATATTGGCTCGCGCGACCGGAATCTTATTGGGGACGGCGATCGCCTGGCTGGCGTCCATGTCCATCGAGACGCGGACATAGTTGGCGCGCGGCACGAGGCCGAAGCCGAACATCTTCGACATCGACGACTGGACCTTGGCCTCGCGGTCATTCCACGAAGCGCCCAGGGCCAGAGACCGCTGGCCGACGCGATAGTCATCCGCCTTCTGGGTCAGATTGAGATCCAGGCCATAGGTCGGGTTCTCGATCGTCCCGGCGCTCTTGACCGTCAGGGCCACTTTTTCGGTGTCGGTGGACAGGTCCAGCGGCAGCGCCGCGGAGTAGCCGGCGAAGCGGCCGTCCTTGGCGGAGACCGACATGTTGGGCTTTTGGATGAGCTCGGCGCACGCCGGACCGCCGACGGCGAGCGCCGTCGCGAGCACGATCGTGAAGCGTGACTTCATCCCCATACTCGCCTGCTAGCATACACGCTCGCGAGGTTGAACCCCCAGTTGGCCATTTGTACGATCAAATGCGGCGGCGCCGGCATTCGAGGCAAACCCCGATCCAGCTTGCCTTTCCGCCCCATCTTCTGTAATAGCGCGCGTTCTCACGGAAGGCGGTCTCGCACGCACCCATCCGGGACCGGGGTCTCCCCCGCTCGGCGTGCTGGATCCATCGTGGTCGACGGACTTCCGTCGTCGTCCGCGCCGCTTTCCACAACGGAAGAAGGAAAACATGGCGTTCTACGAACACGTGGTCATCGCGCGGCAGGACATCTCGCCGCAACAGGCCGAAGCTCTGAACGAGCAACTCAAAGCCCTCATCGAAGAGAATGGCGGTCACATCGCCAAGATCGAGTACTGGGGCCTGCGTAACCTCACCTATCGCATCAAGAAGAACCGCAAGGGCCACTACTCCCTGCTCGCGATCGACGCCCCGGCGCCGGCCGTGAAGGAAATGGAGCGTCAGCTGCTCATCAACGAAGATGTGCTGCGCTTCATGACCATCCGCGTGGAAGAGCTGGACCTCGAGCTGTCGCCCGTGCTGGCCCGTCGCGATCGCGGCGACCGCCCGGAACGTCCGCGCGAAGACTTCGGCGCTCAGGCGTAAGGGAGAAATAGATCATGACCGATACGACCGCTCCCGAAGCCGGCGCTCCGGCCGCCGCCGCTGGCGGCGCCCGCCGTCCGTTCTTCCGTCGCCGCAAGGTGTGCCCGTTCTCGGGCGCCAACGCGCCGAAGATCGACTACAAGGACGTGAAGCTGCTGCAGCGCTACGTCTCCGAACGCGGCAAGATCGTGCCGTCGCGCATCACCGCGGTGTCGGCCAAGAAGCAACGCGAACTGGCCAAGGCCATCAAGCGCGCCCGCTTCCTGGCTCTGCTCCCCTACGTCGTGAAGTAAGGGAGACGCCACGATGAAAGTCATTCTGCTCGAACGCGTTGAAGGCACCGGCGTCCTCGGCGACGAAGTCACCGTCAAGGACGGCTTCGCCCGGAACTACCTGCTGCCCCGCGGCAAGGCCCTGCGCGCCACCAAGGCGAACCTGGCCACCTTCGAAGCTCAGCGCGCTGAGATCGAAGCCCGCAACGTGAAGAACCGCGAGTCCGCCGAAAAGAACGGCGAATCGCTGGACGGCACGCAATACGTCCTGATCCGTCAGGCTGGCGAAAGCGGCCAGCTGTACGGTTCGGTCGCCGGTCGCGACGTGGCTGACGCCATTCGCGCCGAAGGCGGCAAGGTCGACCGCTCGATGGTCGTGCTGGACAAGCCGATCA
>CAKZJK010000193.1 GCA_936942565.1 uncultured Caulobacter sp.
CTCCCCCGCGTCGCGGGGGAGGAGCTTACCCCAGCGGATCGGACGACGTCGGCACGGTCGTGGCCGTCGAGCCCGCCGTTCCCGTTCCACGATCGAGGCGCAGGTTGTTCTGGACGTGGTCGACGCCGGAGACCGTCTCGGCGATCGCCTCGGCGCGCTTCTTGTCCTCGCGCGAGCGGACGGCGCCGGCCAGGGTGACCTCGGCGTCCTGGACCATGACCTCGATGCCTTGCGCGTCCAGCCAGGCGTCGTCGGTCAGGCGGTCGTTGACGTCGTCGCGAATGCGCTCGTCAGAGCGGCGGTAGCCCTTGGGACCGCGGCCCCGGTGCGCGCCGTCGGCCTGGCGGCGATGCAGAGCGTCGTTGTCCCCCATCCACGAGGAGACCTCGTCGCGGGCCCGGTCGAACCAGGTGCGGTCTTCTTCTCGCGGTCGCGCGCGGTCGCCCGATCCGAAGGCGCGATAGGGGTTGTAGTCGCCATAGGCGCCGTCGCGATCGTAGCGATCACGGTCCCGGCCGCCGGCGCGGCGTTCGAAATAGCGATCGTCGCCATAGTCGGCGGTGCGGCTGGAATAGCCGCTTGATCCGTAGTCGCCGGTGGCGCCGCCGAAGTCGTGGCCGCCGACGCGACCCCAGTCGCCCGGCTGGCGATAGCCGCTCGCGCCCGCGCCGTAGTCCGCGCCCGAGTTCATGCGGCCATAGCCAAAGTCGCCGCCCTGCTGGGCCGCGCGCAGGAACTGGCTGCCCCCGGCGCGATGAGGGCGTTCGCGTTGCGAGGTGTCATAGGCCGGGTCGCGTCGCCGCGAGGCGTCTTGGCCGTAGCCCCGATCGCGGTCGAAATCGCCGTCCGGCTCGACATCAAATCGACCTTCGCGGTCATTCCATCGTTGCGGCATGGGTCTGCTCCGTGACGTTCAGAAGAGGAGGGCGCGTCGAGGCGCTCTTCCTTCAGAACGGGCGGCCCGGAAGCGCCGTTCCTAATGCCGAGTTTGGGAATTGGTTTTGTGGGCCGGAACCCTCATTATCGGGGTGTTCACGCCGCCCGGTACCTGACACTCACGCCCAATGCGTTTCGACGACCGCTTCCTTGAAGAACTGAAGTCCCGCCTTCGCCCGTCCGACGTCGTCGGCAAGACGGTGAAGCTGCGGCGGCAGGGGCGCGAGTACGCGGGGCTGTCGCCGTTCACGAAGGAGAAGAGCCCGTCGTTCTTCGTCAACGACGAGAAGGGCTTCTACCACTGCTTCTCCAGCGGCAAGCACGGCGACATCATCAGCTTCCTGCAGGAGACCGAGCGGCTGACCTTCTCGGAGGCCGTCGAGCGGCTGGCCGCCGAGGCCGGGATGAGCCTGCCCGAGGTCGACCCCCGCGCCGCGCGCGAGGAGCAGAAGCGCTCGTCGCTGGGCGACTGGATGGAGCTGGCGGCCGCCTGGTTCGAGAGCGAGCTGCGCCGCCCTGTCGGCCAGGACGCCAGGGCCTATCTCGAAAAGCGCGGCTTGCCCGAGAAGGAGTGGAGCCGCTTCCGCGTCGGCTTCGCGCCCAACAACCGCACGGGCCTGAAGGACTACCTGATCGCCAAGGGCGCCAAGCCGGGCGATCTCGTGGACGCCGGGGTGCTGATCTCGCCCGAGGACGGCGGCCAGCCCTATGACCGCTTCCGCGACCGGATCATCTTCCCGATCACCGACAGTCGGGGGAAGGTCGTCTCGTTCGGCGGGCGGGCGATGGATCCCAACGCGCGCGCCAAGTACCTGAACGGGCCCGAGACCAGCCTCTTCCACAAGGGGCGGGTGCTGTACGGCCTGTTCGAGGCCCGCAAGATCCTGCACGCGAGCCAGAGCGCGGGCGAGAAGCCGCCGATGGTGGTGGTCGAGGGCTATATGGACGTCATCGCCTGCCAGCGCGCCGGGGTGCCGGCCGTGGCGGCCATGGGCACGGCCCTGACCGAGGAACAAATGGAGGGCCTCTGGCGCCTGCATCCGACCCCGACGCTCTGCTTCGACGGCGACAAGGCCGGCCGCCGCGCCGCTGACCGCGCCATCGACCGCGCCCTGCCGCTGCTGAAGCCGGGCCGCTCGTTCCTGTTCTCGATGCCCGTCGGCGGCAAGGACCCGGACGACGTGCTGCGCGAGCAGGGGCCGGCCGCGCTCAAGGCGCAGCTTTCCGACACCAAGCCCTTCGTCGAGGCCCTGTTCGAGCGCGAGAAGGAGATCGAGCCCTTCGATACGCCCGAGCAGCGCACGAACCTGAAGGTCCGCCTGCGGACCCTGGCGGCGACCATCGCCGACAAGGACCTGGCCCACGCCTACAAGGAAGAACTGCTCGACCGCCTGGACGAGATGCGCGCCGCGCGGCGGGTCAAGGCCGACGCCAGCGACGCGGGCCGCGCCCTATCGCGCCAGCGCTGGGACAAGACGCCTTGGCGGGGCGGCAAGGGTCGACTGGAAGGCTCCACGGCCGAGGGCCGGCAAGCCGCCGCCGCCCTGCAGCAGGCGCCGCGTCCGTTCTCGGCCGCCCTGCTGATCGCCGCCATTCGCGATCCCAAGGTCGTCGATGACCGGATCGAGGTGCTGATGAACCAGGGCTTTGGCGACCAGCGGCTGGACGCCATCGCCCGGGAGCTGGTGAACCTGCGCATGGACGCCGACCACGTCGAGGGCGCGATGGTGCGCGGGCGTCTGGCGTCCGCCGGCTATGACGAGGCGACGCTGGCGGCGCTGGAGCGCTCGGCCGCCCACGTGAAGGCCCTGGACGCGGCCCAGAGCGCCGCCCAGAGCCCCGAGGACGCGATCCGCGGGCTGTGGTCCCAGGCCTTCGACCTGCTCCTTCGGCTGACGGCGCTGGAGCGCGCGGTGGACGACGCCAAGACCGATCTCGCCGACGACAGCGACTTCCAGACCCTGCTGCGGCTGAAGACCGAGCGCGACGCGGTCAAGCGCCTGATCGACAGCGGCGGCTGGACCGATCCCAGCCTCGTGGCGCAGGTGCTGCACTAGCGTTGGCGGGACTCGACCTTCACGGTTGCCTTTCGAACGCGAGAGTTGTGTGTTGGAGGCGAGCGCGCCGGGGGCGGATCGCGAGTCCCTTGGCCGCGCCCCGGAAGCCATAGCGAGACCAACTTGTCGGACCTCGAAGAACCGCGGCCCATCCTGAACACCGATGCGGTGGCCCGCGTGGTCGCCAGCGAGGCGCGCTTCCGGGCGGCGATCGAGGCCGTCCAGGGCGTGCTGTGGACCAACAACGCCAGGGGGCAGATGGAAGGCGAGCAGCCGGGCTGGGCGTCCCTGACCGGTCAGACGCTCGAGGAGTACCAGGGGTTCGGCTGGACCAGGGCCGTGCATCCCGACGATGTCCAGCCCACGCTGAAGGCTTGGCTGGCCGCGGTCGCCGAGAAGCGCGTCTTCGAGTTCGAGCACCGCGTGCTGCGGCGCGACGGCGTCTGGCGCGACTGCCGCATCCGCGCCGTCCCCCTGTTCGAGGACTCCGGCGAGATCCGCGAGTGGGTGGGCGTCCACACCGACATCACCGAGCAGAAGGCCGCCGCCGACAAGCTGCGCGAGAGCGAGGCGCTGTTCCGCACCCTGGCCGACGCCGCGCCGGCCCCGATCTGGATGACGGAGCCTTCGGGCGAGGTCGAGTTCGTCAACGCCGCCTTCGCCGAACTGGCCAATGTCGAACGGGGCGCCCTGATGGGCCACGCCTGGATCGCCTTGATCCATCCCGACGACGTCGCCGAGATCCTGGTCCGGCGCGAGGCGGCGCGGGCGGGGCCCGATCCCTACAGCTTCGAGGCCCGGTTCCGGCGTCAGCCGGAGGGGTGGCGCTGGATGCTGGTCAACGCCAAGCCGCGCATCGACGCCAGCGGCGCCTTCCTGGGCTATGTCGGGATGGCGATGGACCTCACCGAGATCAAGACGGCCCAGGTCCACCAGCAGCTGCTGATCAACGAGCTGAACCATCGGGTGAAGAACACCCTGTCCTCGATCCAGTCGATCGCGCGCCAGACGCTGCGCTCGGACGAGGTGGCGCCCCACGCGCGCGACCAGTTCGTCGAGCGGCTGATGGCGATGTCGGCGGCGCACAACGTGCTGACCAACGAAAGCTGGTCGGGCGCGGTCATCGACGATATCCTCCGCGAGGCCCTGCGGCCGTTCTCGGACGACCGCGACCCCGACCGCATCGCGATCAAGGGGCCCTCGCTGCGCGTCGAGCCCGGCGCGGCGCTCGCCCTGGCGCTGGCGGCGCACGAGCTGGGTACGAACGCGGCCAAGTACGGCGCCTTGTCGTCCCCCGGCGGGCGGGTCAGCGTCGAATGGGCGTTGGAAGGCGACAATCACGTCCTGGTCCGCTGGCGCGAGCGCGGCGGGCCGGAGGTCAGCGCGCCCACCCATCGCGGCTTTGGCGCGCGGCTTCTGGAGCGCGGCCTGGCTGGGGACCTGGGCGGCAAGCCCGAGCTGATCTTCCCGCCGACGGGCGTCGAGGCCACGCTGCCGGTTCGCGTCGCCTGACCCGGCGGCGTCCGGAAGGGCTCGACCTCAACGCGGGGAATCTCGCCGTCCCATGCCGTGCCATCTTGACACCGGGCCTTCCCAAAGCCACATGCCGACTCAAGGATTTGCCACGCAGCTGATTGACATCGCTCGGGCCGCCGGAGCGCGCGCCCTTATCGAAACAGGATGTCACCCTCGCCGCCGCCCCAAGTCCCCAGCGGTCGCTGACCCTTCGGGAGATGCGCCAGATCGCGCTTATCGCCTCTTTGGTCTCCGACGGGTCTCCCCGCGGAGCGATCCTACATGGCGAACGAGCGCTGACTGGCGGCCTGACGGGAACGTGATCCCTGGGTAAGCGCTGATTTAAGGCGCGGACGAGGCCGGCAAGCCTTTTCGACACGGATTTTTTCGGCGCGCGTCTTGCAAGACCGGGGCGACGTCGATTTCGGAGAGCTTGATGAGCAACAATTCCTCGGCCGAGACGGAAGCCCCGGAAGCCACCGGCGGTGATGGCCCTCTGCTCGACCTGACCGACGCCGGCGTCAAGAAGTTCATCAAGCAGGCGAAAGCCCGCGGCTACGTCACGATGGACGAGCTGAACAAGGTGCTGCCGTCGGAGGAGGTCTCCCCCGACGCCATCGAAGACACCTTGGCCATGCTCAGCGAGATGGGCGTCAACGTCGTCGAGGCCGAAGAGGACGCCGAGGGCGGCGAGGGCGGCGAAGTGGCCACCCGCGACGAGGGCACGGCGGTCATCACCAGCGACAAGCCGGCCGCCTACGACCGCACCGACGACCCGGTGCGCATGTACCTGCGCGAAATGGGTTCGGTCGAGCTGCTGTCGCGCGAGGGCGAAATCGCCATCGCCAAGCGCATCGAGGCCGGCCGCGACACCATGATCCGCGGCCTCTGCGAGTCCGCCCTGACCTTCGAAGCCATCATGGTGTGGCGCGAGGAGCTGGGCTCGGGCCGCATCCTGCTGCGCGAGGTCATCGACCTGGAAGGCACCTACGCCGCGATCAACGGCGTGGCCGCCGCGCCCGCCGCCGAGGATGACGAAGGCCCGGCCGAGCCGGTCGACGACGAAGCCGGCGAAGCCAAGCCGGAAGGCGCCGAGGGCGACGACGACGACGACTTCGACGACGGCGCCGGTCCGACCGTCAGCGCCATGGAAGGCGAGCTGCGCGAAGGCGTGATGGCCATCCTGGACGCCATCGCCAGCGAGTTCGAAAGCTTCCGCAAGCTGCAGGACAAGCTGGTCGGCAGCCGCCTGAAGGGCGAGGACCTGTCGGAAGCCGACCGCAAGGCCTACGAAGGCCTGTCGGCGACGATCATCCAGCACCTGAAGACGCTGAAGCTGAACAACAACCGCATCGAGGCTCTGGTCGAGCAGCTCTATGCGATCAACAAGCGCCTGATCGGCCTGGAAGGCCGCCTGCTGCGCCTGGCCGACAGCTACGGCATCAGCCGCGCCGAGTTCCTGAAGGCCTATTTCGGCGCCGAGCTGAACCCGACCTGGACCGAGCAGGTCAAGGCGATGGGCGTGCGCTGGACCAAGTTCGTCGAGAACGACAGCCAGTCGGTGACCGACATCCGTGGCGAGATCGCCGCCCTGGCCACCGAGACCGGCGTGCCGATCGACGACTATCGCCGCATCGTCCAGACCGTGCAGAAGGGCGAGCGCGAGGCCCGTCAGGCCAAGAAGGAAATGGTCGAGGCCAACCTGCGTCTCGTGATCTCGATCGCCAAGAAGTACACTAACCGCGGCCTGCAGTTCCTGGACCTGATCCAGGAAGGCAACATCGGCCTGATGAAGGCGGTCGACAAGTTCGAGTACCGCCGCGGCTACAAGTTCTCGACCTACGCCACCTGGTGGATCCGTCAGGCGATCACCCGCTCGATCGCCGACCAGGCCCGGACCATCCGTATCCCGGTGCACATGATCGAGACGATCAACAAGATCGTCCGCACCAGCCGCCAGATGCTGCACGAGATCGGCCGCGAGCCGACCCCGGAAGAGCTGGCCGAAAAGCTGGCCATGCCGCTGGAAAAGGTCCGCAAGGTCCTGAAGATCGCCAAGGAGCCGATCTCGCTCGAAACGCCGATCGGCGACGAGGAAGACAGCCACCTGGGCGACTTCATCGAGGACAAGAACGCCGTCCTGCCGATCGACGCGGCCATCCAGTCCAATCTGCGGGAAACCACCACCCGCGTGCTGGCCTCGCTGACCCCGCGTGAAGAGCGCGTGCTGCGCATGCGCTTCGGCATCGGCATGAACACCGACCACACGCTGGAAGAAGTCGGCCAGCAGTTCTCTGTGACCCGCGAACGCATCCGTCAGATCGAGGCCAAGGCCCTTCGCAAGCTCAAGCACCCCTCGCGGTCGCGCAAGCTGCGCAGCTTCCTGGACTCGTAAGGGGCGTCCTCGGGCTCAAACGAAGACGCCCCGGTCGCAGGACCGGGGCGTTTTTGTTTCTGGGCGCTCCCAAGCCTCACAGCTGCTCCCGCGCCCGCTCCTCCAGGCGATCCGCCTCGCGCTCCAGGTCGTCGGCCTTGCTGGGCAGGTTGCGGGAGAGGGCCTTCAGTTCCTCGTCGGTCACCGTCTGCCCGCGCGCGCGGTTCTCGGCGATCTGCTTGGCGCGGTAAGCGGGGTCCCGAAGGCGGACGGCTTCCTCGCGCATCTGGCGCGCGCCCGCCCGCATCTGCTTGGCGCCCTTGGCCATGTCGATCCGAGCCTGTTTCATCGCCGTGTCCCTGGCGCGCTCGGCCGACTTGCGGGCTTCGTCGCTGATGCGGCGAACCTCGTCGCTCGAGAGCCGAGCCTGCCGTGCGTAGACGGCGGCTTGCGCCCGAGCGTGGACGCTGGCTTCGCGAGCCGCGGCTTCGATCTCGTCGCGGTGG
>CAKZJK010000194.1 GCA_936942565.1 uncultured Caulobacter sp.
CACCGGCCGTGGTCGACCTTCGGTGATGCCGACAGGATCGCGCCGTACAATCCGCTGCTGCGCGTGCCGGTGCTGGTGCTCGACGGCGGCGAGGCGCTGATCGACTCGGCCGCGATCCTCGATCATCTCGACGAGACCGTCGGGCCGGAGCGCGCGATGCTGGCGCGGAGCGGCGCGCTGCGCCGTCAACAGCTGCACACGATCGCGCTCTCCAGCGGGCTCGGCGACAAGGCCGTCAGCCTGATCTACGAGCGCGTGCTGCGCAAGGACCGCCTCGCGCTGTGGGTCGCGCGCTGCGAGACGCAGATCTCCGGCGTGCTGGCCATGCTGGAGGGGGAGCGCGCGGCGGTCTCGACCGACTATTGGTACGGCCAGCAGATCGGCCATGCCGATATTGCAGTGGCCTGCGTGCTGCGCTTCACATCAGAAGCTCATCCGCATCTGTTCGACGCCGCACGCTATCCGGGGCTGTCAGCCCACGCCGCAAGATGCGAGGCGCTGCCGCCATTCCAAGAGATCGTCCAGCCGCTGGCCCCGCCGAGCGGAGATTGAGACGACGAGTTTGGAGAGGTAGGACGAACGCTGCCGGCTCGGTGCCACCCTCTCCCACAAGGGGCTACCGGATTCACAGATCGCCTCGCGTTAGCAGGTTTGCGCCGCGCTTCATGGCTTGGAACTCGAGCCACCCCTCGTACATGACGAGTGGGCCGGGCTTTCCATAGTAGCAATTCCATCCGCCAAGGCGGGCGCAGACCCAGGCAGCGTAGGCCAGAGACCCCTTCGGATGAGGGTTTTTCTGCCGCTCTGTCTTGCCTTCGAGCTGAGCACAGCAGGCTTCGAGCAGGGGAAGGTCCTCGGGTTCGAATGCATCTGTGACAGGGCGCAGAGGCCCCGGGCCTCCATCGCGCGCGTGCACCAATTGCTGGACGCAGACAGCCGCGATCAGCGTCGCGGTGATCAGCCGGTTGCGAGGCGCGCTGTCCTCGATCTGCAGATCCTCGATGTCGAAGCCGCCGGACTTGAGGGTACGGAACAGCTGCTCAATCGCCCAGCGCAGTCGATAGAAGCCGACCACCTCCCAGGCTTGTGCCTCGTTCTCGATCTCATGCGTGGTCAGAAGCCGCCAATGGATCGGCGCTTCGCCGCTTGGCGGGTTGACCTCGCGGACATCGATGATGTTCACGGTCACGCTTTTCGGCAGATTGGCGCGCAATCCAGCCGTTGGCTGAGCGAGACTGGCGCGCATGAAGCGAAGTTCGAGCTGTGCGGTGCGCCGCTTGCGCCCGGGCTTGGCGGGCAGCTCCAACTCCGCGCGCCCTATCACAGCCATCGCATCGACGCGGGCAAACAACGTCTGGCCGTCTGCCAGCGCACGGTCATGGGCCGCGCGGATCAGCAGGTCGACACCTTCCGAACGCAGGGCAAACGCCTCGAAGATGTCGCTCTCGCGATCGGCGATCACCGTGACCGAAGCCGCTCCCGCGCATACCGAGGCCGCCTGCTCGGCACCTTCCAGCCAGCGGAAGCTCTCCTTCTCCTCGATCGGCGTGGATCGCCGCGCTGCACGGCGGCCGCCCTTGCGCTCCAGAAAGCAACCGTCGATCAGCCCCAGGATGGCGCCATCCTGCGCATCCAGAGCCAACACGGCATGCAGATACTCACCTCCGCCGCCTTCCGAGCGCAACACGGTCGTGTCCTGGATCGCCAGCACGTGTCGGCCCATGCAGCGTTCCGACGTCCGTCTGGCCGCCTCCGCCAGCATTTCCTCACAGCTGAAGGCCGCGTTGCGCAACAGCCGCGTCAGACGAATCTCTCCCGCCCGATTGCCGCCCAACCGACGCACCCGTAGCCCTCGGCCGCACGACGCAACCAGCCGGCCCAGAAGAAAGGCCCCCCTTTTTCCAGGCGACGGTCGCCAAACCGTCCCAGCCCAAGCTCCATGCCAGCCTCCTTCGCAACCGGCCGCCAGGGAATCAGAGGTTCGTCCCGTATTCAACATCGATGTGTGAATGCCGTAGCCCACAAGGGGCGAGGGCGCAGTCATCGGCACCGCAATGGCTTGCTATTCAGTCTCCGCAAACCCCCGGCTCACTCCGTTGCGTCGCCCCTGCTCTTCTCCGGGTAATACTGCGGCGCTTCGCGGCGGTCATACATGCCGTAGTCTCTGCTGACTTCGACGACGCGGATGTTGTCAGCGCCGGGTTCGGCGAGAAGTCGCGTGCTCAACGCCACGCCGGTCACCTCGTCCCGCAATTCGATCAGATGCACGAAGCGGCCTTCGCGATAGACACTGGAGAAGCTCGCGACCGGCAGATCCGTCGCGACACTCAGCTGTGGCGCAGCCGTCTCGACCGCCAGCACGTAGGTCGGCGCACGCCGTTTCGGATCGTTGTAGGTGCTGCGCTGATCGGCCTGCCACGCCGCCTGCCCTGGCCTGACCTCATGGACCAGCTCGGCGACGCGCAGCCTATAGTCGGAGAACACCTTGTCGCGGCCGAGGGTCTGGATGTCGTGATGATGGGCGTGGACGCGCCAGGCGGTCATGGCGCCCTCGTCCTGCCAGATCTGGTAGGACAGGATCACGTTGTCGCGCGACAGGCTCCGGAAGCGGTCGAGGAACAGGCAGCCGCCGAGGGCGTCGAGATCGGGCCGTAGCGCGGCGGCCAATTGCAGGTACTGGTCGAGCCGTCCCGGCTTGACCTCGACCTCGAAGAACAGCGACAACATGGCAAGGCTGCTCCTTGTTAGTTCAGAACGGATCTAGGTTGCTGCGTAGGGTGGGCAAAGCAGTCGCCGCAGGCGGCAGCGTGCCCACCGTCGAGCCACGCACGCATCAGCAAGATGGTGGGCACGGCGCCATGGCGACCTCGTGTGAGGAGATAGCGCAGTCGCGCCTTTTCCCACCCTACGCATTCACTTCCAGCCGCATCCCATCATAGGCCGGCACCACGCCGGGCGGCAGGCTCTGGCGCAGCACCTCGTAGTCGAGATCGGCGGTCATGTTTGTGATGACCGCGCGCTTCGGCTTGAAGCGCTCGATCCAGGCCAGTGCGTCGTTGACCGAGAAATGGCTCGGATGCGACGCGGGCCGCAGGCCGTCGACGATCCATAGGTCGAGGTCTTCCAGCGCGCCCCAGCTTTCCTCGGGGATGTCGTTGAGATCCGGCGTGTAGGCGGCGTTGCCGATGCGATAGCCGAGCGCGGGGATATTGCCGTGCTGGACCAGGAACGCGGTCAGCTTCATTTCGCCGCCCTTGCCTTCCACCGCCTGGGTCTCGCCGGCCTCGATCGCGTGCTGGGTCAGGATCGGCGGGTAGTCGCTTCCCGCTGGCGATACGAAGCAATAGGAGAACCGGTGCATGATGTCCTTGGCGGTCGACTGGTTCAGGTAGACCGGAATGCGTCGGCGCTGATGCATGACGACCGAGCGCAGATCGTCGATGCCGTGGGTCTGGTCGGCATGCTCATGGGTCAGGAACACCGCGTCGATGTGGTCGACATTCGTATCGATCAGCTGCTCGCGCAGATCGGGCGAGGTGTCGATCACGACCCGCGTGACGCCATGCGCCGCGCGGCGCTCGGCCAACAGCGAGCAGCGCCGGCGGCGATTCCTGGGGTTGTTCGGATCGCAGGCGCCCCACCCCAGCGCCGGGCGCGGCACGCCCGCCGAGGAGCCGCAGCCGAGGATGGTCAGCGTCAGCGTCATGCAGTCACCTGCGGTCGGGGCACCTTGGAGAACAGCTTGAAGAAGGTCTCGGTGGTCTGGCGCGAGAATTCCTCGAACGAGACGCCGCGCGTCTCCGCCAGCACCTTGGCGGTCTCGACCACATAGGCCGGCTCGTTGCGCTTGCCGCGGAACTTGCCGGGCGCGAGATACGGCGCGTCGGTCTCGACCATGATGCGATCAGCGGGCACCTCGGCGGCGAGCGCGCGAAGGGCGTCCGACTTCTTGAACGTCACGATGCCCGTGAACGAGATGTGCAGTCCGAGATCGATCGCCTTCATCGCCAGCTCGCGTCCGCCGGTGTAGCAATGCAGCACGGCCCTAAAAGCTCCGCGCGCCATCTCCTCCTCGAGGATGCGGCTGCACTGGTCGTCGGCCTCGCGGGTGTGAATCACCAGCGGCAGCCCCGTTTCGCGGGCCGCCGCGATATGCGCGCGGAAGCCGCGCTCCTGGGCGTCCTTGGAGCCATGGTCGTAGAAATTGTCGAGCCCGGCCTCGCCGAGCGCGACCACTTTCGGATGACGCGTGAGCGCGATCAGCTCCTCGGCCGGGATGCCGTCCTCCTCATCCGCATTGTGAGGATGCGTGCCAACCGAGCAGTAGACGTTGTCGAAACGCTCGGCGATGGCGAGCAACTCGGGCAACCTGCGCACCCGCGTCGAGATCGTCACCATCAGGCCGACGCCGGCGGCGGCGGCACGCGCGACGATACCATCCAGATCCTCGGCGAAATCCGGAAAATCCAGATGGCAATGGCTGTCGACCAGCATCACGCGGCCGTCGGCTCGATGTAGCGCGGGAACACCGCCTGCGGCGCCGGCAGCTGCGTGCCGGCCGCGATCCGGACCTCGCCGCCGAGCCGCGCGAAGGTGCGCTCGTCCGCGGGCAGCTTCGCCGACGCCGTGGGCATCACCGGCTGGGTCAGGATCGCGACCTGCCGGATCACCTCGGCGGTGACATAGAGCACCGTGCGCTGACGCGGCGGATCAGTCTTGGCCAGCGCCCACGGCGCTTCGCCCGCGAAATAGCGGTTGGCCTCGGCCACGACCGACCACACGGCATTGAGCCATTGGTGGATCTGCTGCGTGGCCATCGCTTTCCGCGCAGCGCCGATCATCGCATCGGCCTCCGCCAGCATCGCCTTGTCGTTCGCGGAGAACTGGCCTGGCTCCGGCAACATGCCGCCAAGCTGCTTCGTGATCATCGACAGCGAGCGCTGCGCGAGATTGCCGAGGTCGTTGGCGAGATCGGCGTTGACGCGCGCCACGATCGCCTCGTGATTGTAGTTGCCGTCCTGGCCGAACGGCACCTCGCGCAGGAAGAAATAGCGCAACTGGTCGACGCCATACTGGTCGGCGAGCGAGAACGGATCGACGACGTTGCCGACCGATTTCGACATCTTCTCGCCCCTGTTGAACAGGAAGCCGTGGGCATAGACCCGCTTCGGCACAGGCACGCCGGCCGAGATCAGGAACGCCGGCCAGAACACCGCGTGGAAGCGGATGATGTCCTTGCCGATGACGTGCACGTCGGCCGGCCAGTACTTCCAGTTCGCATCGCCCTCGTCGGGGAAGCCGACGCCCGTGATGTAGTTGGTGAGCGCGTCGACCCAGACATACATCACGTGCTTGGGGTCATTGGGAACCGGAATACCCCAGTCGAACGTGGTGCGCGACATGGAAAGGTCCTTGAGCCCCGACTTGACGAAGGATAGGACCTCGTTGCGCCGTTCGTCAGGACCAATGAAATCCGGCTGCTCCTCATAAAGCTGCAGCAATCTGTCCTGATAGGACGACAGGCGGAAGAAATAGCTCTTCTCCTCGACCCACTCCACCGGCGTGCCCTGCGGACCGCGGCGGACATTGTCGGTGCCGACGACGGTCTCGTCCTCGGCGTAATAGGCCTCGTCGCGCACCGAGTACCAGCCGGCATAGCTGTCGGCGTAGATGTCGCCGTTCTCGCGCATGCGATTCCAGATCGCCTGCACCGAGTTGTGGTGCGCGGGCTCGGTGGTGCGGATGAAGCGGTCGAACGAGATGTTCAGCCGCTCGTCCATGTCACGGAAGCGGCCGGCATTGCGGGTGGCGAGCTCCGACGGCGTCAGCCCCTCGTTCTGCGCCGTCTGCACCATCTTCAGCCCGTGCTCGTCGGTGCCGGTGAGGAAGAACACGTCCTTGCCGTCGAGCCGCGCGAAGCGCGCAATAGCGTCGGTGGCGATCGCCTCATAGGCGTGGCCGATATGCGGGGTGCCGTTGGGATAGGCGATCGCAGTGGTGACGTAGAAGGTGTTCTCGTCGGCCGGCGCGGCCGCGACGGGCGCCGCAGCGTTCGCGATCTCGGGAACCTCGACCTCCACAACGTCGATCTCGGTAATCTCGATCTCGACAACCGTGGCGGTCTCGACCTTCGGCCGGCGCGGCGCCTTCGGCTTGGCAGCGCTTGACGGCTTCGACGTTTCAGCGATGGCTGGCGCAGCCTTCTTCGGCGCTACCGGCTGTTTCGTTGCCACCGGTTTCTTTGCAGCCGCGGGCTTGCTCGTTGCTGCGGGCTTTGCCGCCGCCTTCTTGGCCGGTGGCGCTGCAGGCTTTGCAGCGGCCTTCCTGGCAGGCGCCTTCACGGCCTTCTTGGCGGTGCTCCTGGTCGCTTTGGCCTTTGGTGCTTTGCTCTTGGCTATCGCAGACCCCGTCTTGGTTTTGGCAGCCTTCGTCTTGGCGTCCTTGTCCTTCGCTGCCTTCGCCTTGGCTTTGGTCGCGCTGGCCTTGGCCTTCGCGGGCGACTTGGCGGCAGCCTTCGTCGCGGCGCTCTTGCTCGCGGGCTTGCCCTTCTTCACGGTCTTTTTGCTGGCCTTGGCCACGGCAAATTCCTCTTTGACGACGTCGGACGGAGATTCCGAACGAGTACTGATTCCGATGATCCCGGGATGATGGTCGGCGCGGTTACCGCGTGGCTTCGGCGAGCATCCCGAACACCGAGAAAACCAGCGGTTTTCGCTCCAGATTATAGGATTCGGTGTCGCGCGCGGCGCGGACGATCTTTTCCCATACCTCCGCCAGCCGTGCAAGGCGCGGCAGTTCCGCGTTGGGATCGTCAGTGTGCAGCCGGTCCGCCACCCAGCGCTCGATACTGTCGAGGAAGCTTGCCAGCGCCACGCGGTCGCTGGTGCCGAGCGAATCGCCCAGGGCATGCAGTTCGCCCGGGTCGATCCGTGGCAGGCTTGCCAGCAGCGCCGCGGTCCGGGTCTGCAACTGCAACCCGTCGCCGCCCAGCAGCGTCAAGGTCCGCGCGACGCTGCCTTCGGACGCCTTGGCCGCCTCGCGCAGGGCCGGATCAGCCGCATCCATGCCGGTGGCCCCGGCCGCAGCCCTGACGACGTCCTCGGTCGTCAGCGCCCGCAGCGAAAGCCTTCGGCAGCGCGACTTGATGGTGGCAAGCACCCGCGCCGGCGCGTGGCTCACCAGCAGGAACAGCGATTGCTGCGGCGGTTCCTCGAGGATCTTGAGCAGCGCATTGGCGGCGTTGGGATTGAGCTCGTCGACGGTGTCGACAATGCACACCCGCCAGCCTTCGACGGCGGCGGTGGAGCCGAAAAAGGAGATCGTCTCGCGCGTCTCATCCACCGTGATGACCGTGCGCAGCACGCCCTT
>CAKZJK010000195.1 GCA_936942565.1 uncultured Caulobacter sp.
CTCGACAGCAGCAACAACAACGGCACCGTCACTTTCGGCAGCACGATCGACGGTGCCCAGGCACTTGCCGTCACCACCGGCGCCGGCGAGTAGGCGCCCATGCCGCCGGTGTTGGGGCCCTCGTCGCCGTCATAGGCGCGCTTGTGGTCCTGGGCCGCGCCGAACAGCACGGCGGTCTTGCCATCGCAAAGAGCGAAGAGGGAGGCCTCCTCGCCGTGCATGAACTCCTCGATCACGACGCGCGCGCCGGCCGAACCGAAGCGGCCGCCCAGCATGTCGAGCACGGCCGCGTCGGCCTCGGCGCGGGTCGCGGCGATCACCACGCCTTTGCCGGCCGCCAGACCGTCGGCCTTGATCACGAACGGCGCTTCCAGGGTGTCCAGGAAGGTCCCCGCAGAGGCGGCGTCCTCGAATACGCCATAGGCCGCCGTCGGCAGGCCGTGGCGCTGGCAGAAGTCCTTGGTGAAGGCCTTGGAGGTCTCCAGCTGGGCCGCGCGCTGGCTGCCGCCGAAGCAGGGAATGCCGACCACGGCCAGCTTGTCGGCGAGGCCGACCTCCAGCGCCGATTCCGGGCCGACCACCACGAGGTCCGCGCCGATCTCCTGGGCCAGGGCCACGAGGCCGTCGGCGTCGGTCGCCTTGACGGGCTTGAGCTCGGCGACCTTGCCGATGCCGGGATTGCCAGGGGCGGCGACGAGGCGGCCGCACAGCGGCGACTGGGCGATCTTCCAGGCCAGGGCGTGCTCGCGTCCGCCGGACCCGACGAGGAGGATGGTCAGCTTTTCCATGAGCGCGGGGTGTGACGCGCGCCCGTCGCCGGGTCAAGCCATGGCTCGCCCCCGCCAGCCGTCATTCGCCCCAATCGGCTCGTGTCCGACCCACGCGCCGCTATGCCGAGCACATGGACAAGTTGATCTTCTCCCCCGCGCTCGCCGTGCATGTGTCCGCCGGCTTCCTGCTGGTCGCCGTCGGCCTGGTTCCGATCCTAAGCCGCAAGGGCGCGCGGCTGCACCGGTGGTCGGGGCGCCTTTTCGTAACGCTGATGAGCGTGCTGCTGGCCGCCGCCTGGATCATGACGGCGCTGCGTTTCAACGCCTATTTCGCCGCCCTGTCGGCGACGGCGACGATCACGCTGTTCTCCGGCGCGCGTGTCCTGCGCCGCAAGCGGCCGGACCTTGATCCGCGCCAGCGCGCCCGGCCGCTGGACTGGCTCGCCACCCTGGCGGTCCTGGCGATCGGCGCATGGGTGCTGGTCCTGAACATCCAGGGGCGGGGTGGCGGCAAGACAGCGGTCAGCCTGGCGCTGATCTACGCGGCCTTCACCTATGGCGGCTGGGATCTCTGGCGTTTCTCGCGGCCAACGGCCTGGCCCTTCAGCCCTTCGCTCTGGCGCTACGAGCATGTCGTGAAAATGCTTTCGGCCTATGGCGCCGTCGTCAGCGCTTTCTCTGGTAACTTCCTCGTCTTCTTGCCATCCCCATGGAGCCAGCTCTGGCCGACCTTGATCTTTCAACCGATGGCCGCGGTATGGATCGTGGTCCTGGCGCGCCAGGAACGACGCGAGGGCTCGCCGCGGCGCGACCGAGGCCGGATCGGACGCGTCTCTGGGTTCTAGCATTCACGGCCTACGGCTGGCTGGCCACGACCGTATGCGCCGCGTGGTTCGCGCGGCGGTTCGCGGCGGCGCGGCATCAGACGCTGAGCGTCTGGGACTCCCTGGCCTGGCAGGGATCGATCTACGCCGCCTGGCTGCCGGTCGCCCTCGTCGTGTGGCTATTGCTGCGCCGGTTCGGCTCCGGATTGATCGGACTGCTCGTCCTGTACTTGGCGGGAGGGCTGATCGTACCGCTGGAAGCGCTGGTCTCGGCGCTCATCAACACCGCCTACGCCCCCGGTCCGGCCCTCGCGATAAGCCTGATCGCGCGCCTTCCGGTCTGCCTGCTGCTCTACACGGCGATCGTCGCCGTGGGCTTGGCCGCGGCCGAACACCGGCGAGCCCGCAAGGAAAGAGATCGGTCGCTCGGGCTGGAGGTCGCTCTGGAGCACGCGCGTCGAGCGCTCGCCCGCGCCACCAGCCCCGACGCCGCGCCGGACGAAAGACTGATCGTGACGAGCGGGGCCCGGCGGGTGCCGGTGAAGATCAGCGAGGTCGAATGGTTCGGCGGCGCCGACAACTACGTGGTTGTCCACTGGACGGACCGCGAAGGGCTGCTGCGCGGCACGCTCAAGACGCTGGAGAAGCGCCTGGATCCAACGCTCTTCGCCCGATGCCACCGCTCGGCCCTGGTCAATCTGGCGCGCGTCGAATCCTTCGCCCCGCTCTCCGATGGCTCATGGCGCCTGACGATGGAGAGCGGCGCGGAGGTCGTGACCAGCCGTTCCTATCGACGCGAGCTGCTGGAGCGGTTCGGCGCGTGACGCCTACGCCGCGTCCAGGTCCAGCGAGTAGCCGGCCGAGCGCACGGTGCGGATCGGGTCGCCGTCCGACGAGCCGTTCAGCGCCTTGCGCAGACGGCCGATGTGGACGTCCACCGTCCGGGCCTCGACATAGACGTCCGAACCCCAGACCGCGTCCAGAAGCTGCTCGCGGCTGAACACCCGGCCCGGGTGCTGCATCAGGTAGTCGAGCAGGCGGAACTCGGTCGGACCCAGGTGGATCTCCTTGCCGCCGCGCTTCACGCGGTGGGCGACCCGATCGATGATGATGTCGCCGACCGTGATGCGGTCGTCGGCCAGGCCGGGACGGATACGGCGCATGACCGCGCGGACGCGGGCGGTCAGCTCGACCATCGAGAACGGTTTGACCACGTAGTCGTCGGCCCCGGTGTCAAGGCCGCGAATACGGTCGCTCTCCTCGCCGCGCGCCGTCAGCATGATGATCGGCACGTTGCGGGTCTCCGCCCGGCCGCGCAGGCGGCGGCAGACCTCGATGCCCGAAACCTTGGGCAGCATCCAGTCGAGGATCACGAGGTCCGGCGCGCGCTCGCTGGCCAAGGTGAGGGCTTCCTCGCCATCGCCGGCGACGGCGACGCGGTAGCCTTCCTTGTCGAGATTGTAGTGGAGCAGGGTGGCCAGCGCGTCTTCGTCTTCGACCACTAGGACATAGGGAGTCACTTCAGGTCGCCTCCAGCCTTACTGCGCCACGACGTCGAGCTTGGGACGCTGGGAAACCAGTTCCTCGCCCGTCAGCTCGAAGTGGATGATCTCGGCGATGTTGGTGGCGTGGTCGCCGATGCGTTCCAGGTTCTTGGCCACGAACAGCAGATGAGCGCAGGCGTTGATCGTGCGCGGGTCGCCCATCATGTAGGTCAGGAGCTCGCGGAAGATCGAGTTGTAGTGCTCGTCGACTTCCTCGTCGCGGCTCCACACGCCGATGGCGCGCTGCAGGTCCGAGGTGGTGTAGGCGTCGAGCACGTCCTTGAGGCGGCCCTGGACAAGCTTGCCCATCCGCTCGATCGAGCGGGTCAGGGCGGTCATCGGGTCGGCCTCGGTCAGGATCAGAGCGCGCTTGCCAATGTTCTTGGCCATGTCGCCGCAGCGTTCCAGGCTCATCGAGATCTTCAGGGCGGCGACGGCGTGGCGCAGGTCCACGGCCATCGGCTGGCGCAGGGCGATCAGGCGGAAGGCCTTGCGCTCGATCTCGGCTTGCAGGTCGTCCAGGCGCTCGTCACCGGCCACCACGGCTTGGGCCAGCGGGCCGTCGCGACGGGCGATGGCGGCGATGCAGTCGGCGACCTGGCTCTCGGCGATGCCGCCCATCCGCGTCACTTCCGCGGTCAGGTGGGCCAGCTCTTCGCCGTAGGATTTGACGGTATGTTCGGTCATGTCGGTGTCCCTCCCCGCCGGATCAGCCGAAGCGGCCGGTGATGTAGTCTTGGGTGCGGCTGTCGCGAGGATTGGTGAACATCTCCTCGGTCGGGCCGCTCTCGACCAGCTTGCCGAGGTGGAAGAAGGCGGTGCGCTGCGAGACGCGGGCCGCCTGGGCCATCGAGTGGGTGACGATGACGATGCAGAACTGGCTGCGCAGCTCGTCGATCAGCTCCTCGATCTTGGCGGTGGCGATCGGGTCGAGGGCCGAGCAGGGCTCGTCCATCAGGATCACTTCCGGCGACACGGCGATCGCGCGGGCGATCACCAGGCGCTGTTGCTGGCCACCCGACAGGCCCGTGCCCGGCTGGTGCAGACGATCGGCGACTTCGTTCCAGAGGCCGGCCTTCTTCAGGCTGCTCTCGACGATGGCTTCCAGCTCGGCCTTGCCGGTGGCCAGGCCGTGGATGCGGGGGCCATAGGCGACGTTCTCGAAGATCGTCTTGGGGAAGGGGTTCGGCTTCTGGAACACCATGCCGACGCGCGAGCGCAGGACCACCGGATCGACGCTCTTGGCGTTGACGTCGGCGCCGTCGATCAGGATCGAGCCCTCGACGCGGGCCGACGGGATCGTGTCGTTCATGCGGTTGATGCAGCGCAGGAAGGTCGACTTGCCGCAGCCCGACGGGCCGATGAAGGCGGTGACCGACTTGGCCGGGATGTCCAGGTTGACGTCGAAAAGCGCCTGCTTGTCGCCGTAGAACACCTTGACGTCGCGGGCCCTGATCTTGGGCTCGCCGACCGGAGCGGAGGCGCTCGCCGGGGGCACGGCGGTCTGGATCACCGGGGCGCCGGCGGTGTCATCGGGGCTTTGGACGGTCATGGCGTGTCCGCGCAGAAGAGGATGGGCGAGAGGGTTCAGGATCTGGGTCATGTGAAACCTACCAGCGGCGCTCGAAGCGGCGGCGCAGGATGACGGCCGCGGCGTTCATGACGATCATGAAGACAAGAAGGACGATGATGGCGGCGGCGGTGCGCTCGTGGAAGGCGCGTTCGGACGCGTTCTCCCAGATGAACACCTGGACCGGCAGGACGGTGGCCGCGCCGGTGAAGCCTTCCGGCACCCCGGGCACGAACGAGACCATGCCGATCATCAGCAGCGGCGCCGTCTCGCCCAGCGCGTGGGCCAGCGACAGGATGGCGCCGGTCATCACGCCGGGCATGGCCAACGGCAGCACGTGGTGGAAGACCGTCTGGGTCTTCGACGCGCCGACGCCCAGGGCGGCCTCGCGGATCGAGGGCGGCACGGCCTTCAGGGCCGAACGGGTGGCGATGATCACGGTCGGCAGGGCCATCAGGGCCAGCACCAGGCCGCCGACCAGGGGCGAGCTGCGCGGCACGTTCAGCCAGTTGATGAAGAGCGCCAGGCCCAAGAGGCCGTAGACGATCGACGGCACGGCCGCGAGGTTGTTGATGTTGACCTCGATGACGTCGGTCCAGCGGTTCTTGGGCGCGAACTCCTCGAGATAGACGGCGGCCATCACCCCGACCGGCACCGCGATCAGGGCGGTGATCAGCAGCATCATGGCCGAGCCGACCACCGCGCCCAGAACGCCGGCCTGCTCGGGCTCGGTCGAGTCGGAGTTGGTGAAGAAGGCGAAGTTGAAGCCCGACTTGATCGCGCCGGCCTTCTGGAGCTGGTCCAGCCAGTCGAGCTGCTGGTTGTCCAGCTTGCGGTCGCCCTCGGCGGTCGAGCGCTTCAGCTCGCCCTTGAAGTAGAGGTCGGCGTCGGCCTTCAACGGGCCCGAGACCTCGATCGTCTTGCCGATCAGGCTCTGGTCGGCCTTCAGCTTGTTCAGCAGCTGGAAGCCGAAGTCGCGCGACACTAGGTCCTGTACCTTGGTCGAGACCGTGCCCAGATCGTCGTCCTGGACGCCCAGCTTCTTCATCACCGCCTCGGCGACGATGTAGTCGTAGTTGACGCCCGAGAGGTCGGACGTGTCGATCCGGTCGGGGTTCAGATAGACCGGCACGCTCAGCGTGTGGGCCTCGAACGTCGTGTAGCCTTGCGCCACGATCCGGCCGACCAGCACCACCAGGAACACCATGGCGATGACGATCGCCGCGATGCCCTGCGCCTTGAACAGGCGCTCGGCGCGGTGACGCTTCTTCAGACGGTCGTCGGCGGCCGAGAAGGCCGAGCGCGGGGCGGCCGCGCCGAGGGTCGCGTCAGTCATATTGTTCCCGGTACTTCTGGACGATGCGCAGGGCGATGATGTTCAGGCACAGCGTCACCACGAACAGGGTGAGGCCAAGCCCGAAGGCCGACAGCGTCTTGGGGCTGTCGAATTCCTGGTCGCCGGTGAGCAGGGTGACGATCTGGACGGTGACGGTGGTCACCGTGTCGAGCGGGTTGGCGGTCAGCTTGGCCTGCAGGCCCGCGGCCATGGTGACGATCATGGTCTCGCCCACGGCGCGGGAGATGGCCAGCAGCATGGCGGCCATGATGCCCGGCAGGGCGGCCGGCAGGACGACCTTCTTGACCGTTTCGGACTTGGTCGCGCCCATGGCGTAGCTGCCGTCGCGCAGGCTTTGCGGCACGGCGTTGATGATGTCGTCCGACAGCGAGGAGACGAACGGGATCAGCATGATCCCCATCACCACGCCGGCCACCAGGGCCATCTGGTTCTGGACTTCCATCAGGTAGGTGGCGATCGGACCGGGCGGCAGGGCCGCGCCGATGGCGTTAAAACCGGCGCGGAACAGCGGGCCGACGGTCAGGGCGGCGAAGAAGCCGTAGACCACGGTCGGCACGCCCGCCAGGATCTCCAGCAGCGGCTTGACCACGCCGCGCACGCCGCGGTTGGCGTACTCCGAGAGATAGATCGCCGAGTAGAGGCCGACGGGCGCGGCGACCAGCATGGCGATGAACATGATCAGGAAGGTGCCGGCGAACAGCGGCACGGCCCCGAAGGCGCCCGCCGAGGCGACCTGGTCGGCGCGCATCGCGATCTGCGGGCTCCACTCGGTCCCGAACAGGAACGAGATCGGATTGACGCTCTGGAAGAAGCGCCAGCTTTCCCAGACCAGCGACAGCACGATGCCCAGGGTGGTCAGCACGGCGGCGACCGAGCAGCCGATCAGCAGCACGCCGATCCAGCCCTCGACCCGGTTGCGGGCGCGGAACTCCGCGGAGATCCTCGGGAAGGCCAGCAGGAAGCCGGCCAGGGCCAGCACGGCCGAGGCGGCCAGGATGCCGACCTTCAGGGTGGTCTCGATGCGGCGAGCCTCGGCGACCTTGACGTCCAGCGCGGCCTTCACCTCGCCTTCGTAGGTCACCTCGCTGGGCGCCTCGCCGGCGGCGATCGCGTGGGCGTCGCTGTAGAAGACGTCCTGGCGGTCGGGCTCAAGGGCCTGGACGGCCGCCGGACGGCTGGACTGCAGGATCGCGTCCTCGACGCGGCCGCCGAACATCACGCCCAGCAGCAACAGCAGGGCGGCGGGCACGCCGGCCCACAGGGCCGCGTAGGTCCCGTAGTAGTCCGGTAGG
>CAKZJK010000196.1 GCA_936942565.1 uncultured Caulobacter sp.
AGGCCCAGCAGTTGGCGACCTGGCTGGGCTGGCGGCTGCACGGGATCCGCGGCGGCGTCGCGGCGGGACTGTTGTTCATTCTGCCGGGACTTCTGGTGATGCTAGGCCTATCGGCCCTGTACCTCGCGTACGGCCGCTCGGGCTGGGCGGCGCCGGTGCTGCTGGGGCTGAAGGCGGCGGTGGTCGCGCTGGTGCTGCAAGCCCTGCTCAAGATCGGCAAGCGCGCTGTGAAGGACCGGCTGACGGCCGTCGTTTGTGGCGCGGCCTTCGTGCTGCTGGCCTTCACGACCATTCCGTTCCCGCTGGTGGTGTTGGGCGCCGGCGCGTTGGGCTGGCTCGCGGCCAGGGACGAGGCCGAGCCGATCAAGGCGCCCGTGACGCCGGCGGGGGGGCAGGGGCGCACGGCGCTGACATGCCTGGCGCTGTGGCTCGCGCCGATCGGTCTGGCGTGGCTGCTCGCGCCGGGCTCGCCCCTGGCCTGGATGGGCCTGACGTTTGGCGGCTTGGCGGCGATCAGTTTCGGCGGGGCCTACGCGGCCCTGGCCTATCTGGGGCAAGCGGCCTCGTCCTTTGGATGGCTGACGGCGACCCAGATGCTGGACGGGTTGGGATTGGCCGAGACCACGCCGGGACCGCTGGTGCTGGTCTTTGTCTTCGTCGGCTTTGTCGGGGCCTTCCAGACCGCCACCCCGGAGTGGGCCTGGCCTCTCGCGGCGCTGGGCGGGCTGATGGCGGCGTGGACCACCTTCGCGCCCTCGTTCCTCTGGATCTTCGCCGGTGGACCGCTGTTCGAGCGGTGGGGGCGGCGACCACGACCCGCGCGGGCCCTGGCGTTGATCTCCGCCGCCGCCGTCGGCGTGATCGGTCAACTGGCGCTCTGGTTCACCCTGCACCTGTTGTTCCGGTCGGGTCATACGCTGGAGGCTGGACCGCTGCGGGTGCTGCTGCCGGACGTGAGCAGCCTTGACCAAGCCGCGCTGGGGCTGACGGCGCTTGCCCTCATGCTGGCCAACCGCGTGCCGATGCTGGCGATGATCTGCGTCATGATCATCGCCGGCGTGCTGCTGCGGGTGGTCGGATTGAGTTAATATAACATTATTATTTTCGCGCTTGCGAACGAGAATTCCGTGTTATGCTGCGACGCACAAAATCGCGGTAGCCGGGAGCGCCCCATGGTTTCCTCGTCCTCCTTCTTTCCTGAATTCCACGCCGACAAGATCGAGCCCGAAACCGCCCCCCGCTTCGTGGTCGGGGCGACCTCGCCGCTATGGCTGATGTTCGGCGGAGCCGCCGTCGCCGGCGCGACCTACTGGTGGTGGGCTTCGCGCTGGCGCGAGGCGGTCAACCTGGAAGCGGTCCTGGCCTTGGCCCCCGAGCCTGTCGCTCCGGCCGCCGAGGCCGAGGCGATCCTGGCGGCCGCGCCCGAACCCGTGGTCGAGGCGGTGACCGAGGCTGTCGAGACGGCGGAGGTTATGCTCGACGCGGTCGAGGAGGCCGTCGAAACCCTGGCCGAAGCATCGACCGCCCTGGTCGAGGCCGCCAACGACGCGACGCTGGACGCCGTCGAAGAGACCGTCGAAGCCGTTGTCGCCGTCGAGGCGGACGTCGCGCCGCCGGCCCCCGGGGCTCTCGCCGCAGAACTCCCCGTCGCCGAACCTTTGGCGGACGCGACCCTGGCCGAGGTTTCGGCGGTGTCCGAGGCGCTCGTCGCCGGCGCCGACGACCTGACCCGACTGGTCGGCGTGGGCCCCAAGCTCGCGGCCTCCCTGGCTGAACTGGGCGTCACGACCTTCGGTCAGATCGCCGCGTGGACCCCCGAGGAACTGGCCGATATCGACCTGAAGCTGGGCCTGAAGGGCCGCGCGGAACGCGACGCCTGGATCGCCCAGGCCAAGCGCTTCGCCGCCGCCATCGAAGCCGCAGCGGTCTAGTCCAAGTTCGGGCCTCGCCGCTCCATGACGAGGATCGGCGATCCCCTGTAGCTGGCGTGGGTCTTGGCGCGGAAACCGACCTTGGTCGCCAGCGCGATCGAAGGCGCGTTCTCCACATTGATGATGCAAGGGACGACCGGCGGCGCTAGGGCCTCGTCGATCCAGGCGAGGCCGGCTTGCACGGCCTCGGTCCCAAAGCCCTGGCCGTGCGACCAGGCCGCCAACACCCAGCCCATCTCGGGCAAGCCGTAGAGGCTGGGCTCCAGTTCTCGTCGCAGGTCCGCGAAGCCAACGTCGCCGACATAGCGTCCCGTCGAGGTCTCGCGCACGGCCCAATAGCCGTAGCCCAGCACTTCCCAGAGGCCGCGGGCCCGCATCAGGCGGGTCCAGCTTTCCTCCTCGGTGAACGGGCGGCCGCCGACGTGGCGCGTCACCAGGGGATCGGCCCACATGGCGCGACTCTCCTCGAAATCGGCCAGGGTCGGCGGCGAGAGGGTCAGGCGCGGCGTGGTCAGGGTCGGAGCGGGCATCGGCGACAGGGTTTGCGGACGGGATGCGCCGCAAGCTACACGGACGAGCTCTCTAGGAAAGACCCCATGACCTCGCCCGCCGACGCCATCGCCGCCCGCCGCAAGCTGACCAACAAGCTGATCGCCGCCAAGGACGCCGGGCGCCTGAAGCCCTTCTTCGATTCCAGGGTCACGCTGATCGCGGGCGACGGCTCGCTGCTGCTGGGGGCGGAGGATGTGCTGGCGGCCTTCGCGGGACAGTTCGCCGAAAGGGGATTCGTCGCCTATGTGCGCACGACAGAGGACATCGCGCTGAACGCCGACGGCACGCGCGCCGCCGAGCGCGGACGCTGGGTCGGCTCCTGGAAGGATGCCCCGGAGCAGTCCGGGACCTATCTCGCGACCTGGAAGAAGGTGACGGGCCAGTGGGTGATTGAGAACGAGCTGTTCGTGACGCTGGCGTGACCAGCGAGGCTGGACGTGGCTAGATGACTCGGAATTAATTTCGCGCCTTCGGACGGTGGCCTTACGCCTTCGTCCTCCAAATGGGTTCCGGGGAGGAAAAGCCTTGCTCAATCGCCGTCAGATGATGTTCGCCTCCGCCGCCGCGGGTTTCGCCGCGACCGGCGGCCTGCCGTCCTTGGCCCTGGCCCGCGAGGGCGAGGTCGCCAAGTTGAACGCCCTGTTCGACGAGGCCATGGCGCTGCAGCTGCGCCAGTCCCCGGAGACCGCCACGGGCCTTGGGCTCGACTCCGGCGATCTGGCCTGGACCAAGGGCCTGCTGTCCGATCGCTCGTTCGCCGCCATCGAGGCCGGCGCGGCCTCGACCAGCAAGCAGCTGGCCGCCCTGCGCGCCATCGACCGCCGCGCCCTCAAGGGCATGGACGCGGTGAACTACGACACCGTCGAGTTCGTGCTGTCCGTCCAGGACGAGGGCAACAAGAAGTTCACCTATGCGGGCGGCGGCTCTGGCGCGCCTTACGTGCTGAGCCAGCTGACGGGCAGCTATCAGTACATGCCCGACTTCCTCGACACCCAGCACAGCATCGAAACCAAGGCCGACGCCGACGCCTATCTGTCGCGGATGGAGGGTTTCGCGCGCCTGATGGATCAGGAGACGGCGCTCGCCAAGCGCGACATCGCCGATGGCGTGATCCCGCCGGACTTCATCATCGACAAGACCCTGATCCAGATGAAGGCCTTCGCGGACACGCCCACCGCCGAAGCGCCGCTGGTCAAGTCGATCGCGCGCCGGACCAAGGAAAAGAACATCGCCGGCGACTGGGCGGGCGAGGCCTCGAAGATCTACGAGAACTCCGTCCTGCCGGCCCTGAAGCGCCAGATCGCGCTGATGGAGAGCATCCGTCCCAAGGCCAATCATGACGCGGGTGTGTGGCGGCTGAAGGGCGGCGCCGACTACTACGCCCTGTCCCTCAAGAATTACACGACCTCGACGCTGACGCCCGACGAGATCCACCAACTGGGCCTCGACATGGTCAAGTCGATCGAGGCCGAGGCCGACAAGCTGTTCAAGAAGATCGGCATGACCCAGGGCACGGTCGGCGACCGCATGCGCAAGCTGGGCGAGGACTTCTATCCGAACACGGACGAGGCCAAGGAACAGCTGATCAAGGACCTGAACGAAAAGGCTAAGTGGATCGAGAAGCAGCTCCCGGCTTATTTCGGCCAGCTGCCCAAGGCCCCGCTTGAGATCCGCCGCGTGCCCAAGGCCATCGAGGCCGGCGCGCCGGGCGGCTATTACAATTCGCCGTCGTTGGATGGGAAGCGTCCGGGGATCTACTGGATCAACCTGCGCGACACCAAGGAGCAGGCCAAGTACACCCTGACCACGCTGACGGTGCACGAAGGCGTTCCCGGCCACCATCTGCAGCTGTCTCTGTCCAACGAGGCCAAGGGCCTGCCGATGATCCGCAAGATCGTCGGCTTCTCGGGCTACGCCGAGGGCTGGGCGCTCTATTCCGAGCAGCTGGCCGTCGAGATGGGCATCTACAAGAACGATCCGCGCGGCCAGATCGGCATGCTGCACGACGCCCTGTTCCGCGCCGTGCGCCTGGTCGTCGACACCGGCATGCACCACAAGAAGTGGACCCGCGAGCAGGCCGTCAAGTACATGGCCGAGACGATGGGCGACGAGGAGAGCGGCTCGATCACCGAGATCGAACGCTATGTCGTGTGGCCGGGCCAGGCCTGCAGCTACATGATCGGCAAGATCGTCTGGCTGCGCGCGCGCGCCAAGGCCCAGAAGGCGCTCGGAAAGAAGTTCGACATCCGCGAATTCCACGACGCGGGCCTGCTGTCGGGCATGACCCCGCTGACCGTGCTGGAGCAGGTCGTCGACAACTACATCGTCTCCAAGGGCGGCAAGGCCTAGAACCGTTCGGCGCTCCTCCTCCTCAAAGGGGAGGGGCGCCTAGCCTACCCCCAGCTCTCCGACGCGCCGGCGCGTCGCGCCATGGCGCGGACGGGCGTGGTGGTCCGTAGGGCGGGGGAGGGCTTTTCGGCGGCCTTGCCGTACAGCCAGCCCTGGGCGAAGTCGACGCCGGCGGCGCGGACGATGTCCTCGACTTCCGGCGTCTCGACCATTTCGGCCACGGTGCGGATCTTCAGGTCCCGGCACATCTGAACGAGGTGGCGAACCATGGCCCCGTCACGGCTGTTGTCGGCCAGCTCGCGCACGTAGCGGCCGTCGATCTTCACGATGTCCAGGTTCAGCTGCTGCAGATAGGCGAACGAGGCCGAGCCCGCGCCGAAGTCGTCTAGGCACACCATCGAGCCCATCGACCGCAGCGCCTGGATATTCTGGTTGGCGTACGGCAGGTCGTCGATCGCCGAGGTCTCGGTGATCTCGAAGATCAGGCGGCCCTTGACCTCGTCGAAGCGGGCCAGCAGCCGATCGATATGGTCGACGAAGGTCTCGCTGACGATCGTGCGGCCCGAGATGTTCACGGCCAGCTTCAGCTTGCCTTCGCGGTCATTGGCCAGGCGCTTGATCACCTGCTCCACCACGACCTTGTCGAGCTCCTCGATCAGGTCGAACTCCTCGGCCATGCGGATCATGGCGAAGGGGCTGGCGCCATCCTCGAACCGCACCAGCGCCTCGTGATGGTGCGCATGGCCGCTCGCCAGCGCGACCACCGGCTGGAAGGCGAGGTTGAAGCGACGCTGGGTGATGACCGCGCTCAGCGCCCCGGCCTGGGCCAGGGTGCGCTTGACCGAGCGGTTCATCGCCTCGGTCAGGCTGGCGGGCGCGCTATCCTTCAGGCCAGCGCGCAGGAAGTCGTCCAACGCGTAGCGCAGGGCCCGCAAGGCTCGGGACGGCGGCGCGGCGTTCTCCAGAGCCACGACATGCGCCTTGGCCTCGGTGTTCACGATCTGGCTCAGGCGCTTGAGCATGGTCTCGGACTGCTCGTCGCGAGACCGCACGAGCGCGAAACGATCCTGGGACAGCTGGGTCGCGGCCGAACCGCCATGCGACTCCGCGCGAACCGCCCCGGCCACGCGAATGTCGAGTTCGGCGGCTTCGCTGGGCGAGAGGCCGTCGCGCATCGCGCCGAGCCCGGCGAATTCGACCATCGCCAGCTCCAGCTCCATGCCGGTGGCGCGAGCTGCCTCGAACAGGCCCTTGGCGATGTCGTCGAACGACTCGCGCGGCTGCAGTTCTCCAGGCTTCAAGGCGGGCGCGGACGCCTGCGCGACGGTCACCGCGCAGGAAATCCGGCCTTCGTTCTCGGGAAGGGCGCGCAGGATGACGCCGACGTGGCGCGTCTCGTCATCGGCGAGGCGCAGGATGATCGGGCCGCGCCGCTGGCCGTCTTTGGCCGAGGACAGCACCGCGTCCATCAGTGGGCGGTCGTCGGGATGAAAGAGGCTGGTCCAGGTCGCGCCGGTCAGGGCGGCTTCGCTCTTGCCCATGATCCGCTGCGCCGCGCCCAAGGCCAGACGCACCTGACCGTCGCGCAGCTCCACGAGGAGATCGGCGCTGGCGAAGGCGAGGCCCAACAGGCGACGTGGATCGATCGACAAGGCGGCCTTCTCCGGGACTGTCCGGGAAGCTTCCATAATTGGCTTAAGGACCTGTTGAAAACCCAGGGTTTAGCGGCTCAACCCTGGCCCATTTTCTCCTCCATGGCAGGCCTACGTCAGAAACGGACGTTTCTTATAAAGAGAACATCTTGCGAACCTGGAACAAAGGCGGTACGCATTAAGGGTGTTCCACAGGTCGTTGAGACGGAGCGCTGGAAGCGCCGGGCGACCCACCGGAATCATGGGATAGAAGGCGGATCAACAATGACCAGTCAGGCGGCTTTGAAACTCGTGGCCAAGGAAGAAGGCGATAAGCAACGCGCGCTAGAGGCGGCTCTCGCCCAGATCGACCGCGCGTTCGGCAAGGGCTCGGTGATGAAGCTGGGCGAAAAGGGCAAGGTCGAGATGGAGTCGGTCTCCACCGGCTCGCTCGGCCTCGACATCGCGCTCGGCATTGGCGGCCTGCCCAAGGGGCGGATCATCGAGGTCTATGGCCCGGAAAGCTCGGGTAAGACCACCCTGGCCCTGCACGTGGTGGCCGAGGTCCAGAAGGCCGGCGGCACCGCCGCCTTCGTCGACGCCGAGCACGCGCTGGACCCGTCCTACGCCCACAAGTTGGGCGTCAATCTCGATAGCCTGCTGGTCTCCCAACCCGACAACGGCGAGCAGGCGCTGGAGATCACCGACACCCTCGTGCGCTCGGGCGCCGTCGACATCGTCGTGATCGACTCGGTGGCGGCTCTGACGCCGAAGGCCGAAATCGAAGGCGAGATGGGCGACAGTCTGCCGGGCCTGCAGGCGCGCCTGATGAGCCAGGCGCTGCGCAAGCTGACCGCCTCGATCAACAAGGCCAACACGATCGTCATCTTCATCAACCAGATCCGTCACAAGATCGGGGTGATGTACGGCAGCCCGGAGACGACCACCGGCGGCAACGCGCTGAAGTTCTACGCCTCGGTGCGTCTGGATATCCGCCGCACCGGTTCGGTGAAGGTCCGTGACGAGATCATCGGCAACAACGTCCGCGTGAAGGTCGTGAAGAATAAGGTGGCTCCGCCTTTCCGCGAGGTCGAGTTCGACATCATGTACGGCGAGGGCATCTCCAAGCTGGGCGAGGTGATCGACCTTGGCGTCAAGGCTGGCATCATCGAGAAGGCCGGTTCGTGGTTCTCGTACGGCAGTCAGCGCATCGGCCAGGGCCGCGACAATGTCCGGGAGTTCCTGAAGAACAATCCGGATATCGCCAGCGGCATCGAGGCGGCGGTTCGCAAGTCGTCGCAGAAGATCGAGGAAGAGCTCCTGGTCGGCGGTCCCGAGGAGGGCGACGAGGAGTAGCCTCGCCGCGTTCAGGCAACCGGTCAGAGCGTTTCGGTCCGATGAGATCGAAAGGCTCAAGGGTTTCGCGGCCCTCGCTAACAGCCACGGGCGGTCCCCGCCTTCAACACGCCCGCGGCGCCACCGCCGCGACGGCCGCGATCAGGCCGCCTGGACCCCATGCCAGGCGGCCTACTCTTTTGGAGGGCGCGACTTAAGAAGCGGCGCCTCCCAACAAAGGGGCTGTTTGGACCATGGCGTGGGCGACCGACGCGATCTGAGCGCCGCGTTCCGCGCGAGAAGAGCCTGTTTTCTTGACGCGTGAGGGGCCAAGCCACTGGATGGTGGTCGTGTTCGCTTTCCTGGAGGGACCTTCGTGGCTGCTCTGCTTTTCGCCCTGGCGCTCGCGAGCGCGCCAGCGCCTTCCTGTCCGAACGCCGGGACCACGGTCGAGGTCAACCAATGCCTGGGCGCGGCGCTCAAGGGCTTCGACGGGGAAATGAAGCGCTACTCCGAAGCGGCCGTGAAGCGGCTAAGAGCCGAGCAGCGCCCAGCCGCCGATGACGCTCTTTCCGGTCTGGTTCGCGCGGAGGAAGCTTGGCGGGCCTACCGCGACGCCGAATGTGGCGCCCTCCAGACCTATTGGCGCGAAGGGACGATCCGGACCAGCGTCGAGCTGGAATGCCGCATCCGCCTCACGCGCTGGCGGACCTTCTCGCTGTGGCGCGACTGGCTGACCTATCCCGACAGCACGCCCGCGATCCTGCCTCGCCCGGATCTGGCGGATCTCGTGTCCGAGCAGCGTCGCTGAGCCTCCTCGAGGGGCCCAAGATCAAGGTCTTGTGGCTCGCGATGAGCGCCCCATCTCCCGAGTCGGTTTCCCCTTCGCTAAAAACCGCGCTATGCAGCGCGCGACTCCCGGCCGCTCGCCGGACGCTTAAGACTTGAGACGCTCATGCCCAGCTTGAACGAGATCCGCGGTACGTTCCTCGACTACTTTGGCAAGGCCGACCACGCCGTGGTCCCGTCCGCGCCGCTGGTGCCGCAGAACGATCCGACCCTGCTGTTCGTCAACGCCGGCATGGTGCCGTTCAAGAACGTCTTCACCGGCGCCGAGACGCCGGCCCATCCGCGCGCGGCCAGCTCGCAGAAGTGCGTCCGCGCTGGCGGCAAGCACAACGACCTCGACAATGTCGGCTACACCGCCCGCCACCACACCTTCTTCGAGATGCTGGGCAACTTCTCGTTCGGCGACTACTTCAAGGAACAGGCGATCCACCACGCCTGGAGCCTGCTGACCGGCGAGTTCAAGCTGCCCAAGGACAAGCTGCTGGTCACGGTCTACCACACCGACGACGAGGCGGCCGATCTGTGGAAGAAGATCGCCGGCCTGTCGGACGACAAGATCATCCGCATCCCGACCAGCGACAACTTCTGGTCCATGGGCGACACCGGCCCCTGCGGCCCGTGCTCGGAGATCTTCTACGACCACGGCGACAAGATCTGGGGCGGCCCTCCGGGCTCGCCGGAGCAGGACGGCGACCGCTTCATCGAGATCTGGAACCTCGTGTTCATGCAGTTCGAGCAGCTGGCCGGCGGCGAGCGCGTGTCGCTGCCCAAGCCCTCGATCGACACCGGCATGGGCCTGGAACGCGTCGCGGCCGTGCTGCAGGGCGTGCACAACAACTACGACGTCGACCTGTTCAAGAGCCTGATCGCCGCCAGTGTAGAGCTGACCGGCGTCAAGGCCGAGGGCGACCAGGCCCCGTCGCACCGCGTCATCGCCGACCACCTGCGCTCGTCCTCGTTCCTGCTGGCCGACGGCGTGTCGCCCTCGAACGAAGGTCGCGGCTACGTGCTGCGCCGGATCATGCGCCGCGCCATGCGCCACGCCTATCTGCTGGGCGCGCAGGAGCCGCTGATGCACCGCCTGGCCCCAACCCTGGTCGCCGAGATGGGCCAGGCCTATCCGGAACTGCGCCGCGCCGAGGCCTCGATCGTCGAGACCCTGCGCCAGGAGGAGGAGCGTTTCCGCACGACGCTCGGCCGCGGCATGGGCCTGCTGGACGAGGCCACCGCCAATCTGTCGGCTGGCGGCGTGCTGGACGGCGAGACCGCTTTCAAGCTCTACGACACCTACGGCTTCCCGCTGGACCTGACGCAGGACGCCGTCCGCGCCAAGGGTCTGACCGTCGACACCGACGGCTTCGACGCGGCGATGCAAAAGCAGCGCGAGATGGCGCGCGCCAACTGGGCCGGATCGGGCCAGCAGGGCGCCGCCGCGGCCTGGTTCGCGATCAAGGAAAAGAACGGCGCCACGGACTTCGTCGGCTACGAGACCACCGAGACGACGGGCGTGGTTCAGGCGATCGTCGTGGATGGCGCCGAGGTGCGAAGCGCGACGGGCGGCACGACCGTCGAGGTCCTGCTGGACCGCACCAGCTTCTACGCCGAGAGCGGCGGTCAGGCCGGCGACCAGGGCGTGCTCGAGGCTAACGGCCGCGAGAACCGCGTGATCGACACCCAGAAGCACGCCGGCGACCTGCACGTCCACCGCGTCGAGCTGTCGGGCGAGCTGAAGGTCGGCGACAAGGTGGTGGTCTCGGTCGACGCCGAACGCCGCCAGACGACCCGCTCGAACCACTCCGCCGCTCACCTGGTTCATGCGGCCCTGCACCACGTGCTGGGCCCGCACGTCGCCCAGAAGGGCCAGATGGTCGATGGCGAGCGCATGCGCTTTGACTTCAGCCATGGCGGTCCGCTGACGCCGGAAGAGCTCGACAAGATCGAGGCCGAGGTCAACGCGGTCATTCGTCAGAACGTCCCGGCCGAGACCAAGGAAATGGCGCCGCAGGAGGCCATCGAGGCCGGCGCCGTGGCGCTGTTCGGCGAGAAGTACGGCGACAGCGTCCGCGTGCTGACGCTGGGCAAGTCGCTGACCGACGAGGCCAGGGCCTATTCGGTCGAGCTATGCGGCGGCACCCACGTGGCCCGCACCGGTGATATCGCCCTGTTCAAGATCGTCTCCGAGCAAGGCGTCGCCGCCGGCGTGCGCCGCATCGAGGCGCTGACCGGCGAGGCGGCCCGCCGCTTCCTGCTGGACCAGGCGGGCGTGGCCAAGTCGCTGGCCGACCAGTTTAAGACTCCCGTCGCCGAGGTCGCCTCGCGCGTCGACGCCCTGATCGCCGACCGCAAGCGCCTCGAGAAGGAACTGGCCGAGGCCAAGAAGCAGCTGGCTTTGGGTGGCGGCGGCGCGGCCTCGGGTCCCGAGGACGTCAACGGAACCGCTCTCATCGCTCGCGTCCTGGACGGCGTCGGCGGCAAGGAGCTGCGCGGTGTCGCCGAAGAGTTCAAGAAGCAGCTGACCTCGGGCGTTGTCGCCCTGGTTGGCACCTCGGACGGCAAGGCCGCCGTGACGGTGGCGGTTACCGCCGACCTGACCGGCAAGTTCAGCGCCGCCGACCTCGCCAAGGCCGCCGTGATCGCCATGGGCGGCCAGGGCGCCGGCGGCAAGGCCGACTTCGCCCAGGGCGGCGCGCCGGACGACAGCAAGGCCGACGAAGGCCTCGCGGCCGTCAAGGCGGCGCTGGCCGGCTGATCCGATCAGGATCGGAAGACATGAAGGGGACGCCGCGGGGCGTCCCCTTTTTCGTATCCGCTTGACGGCGTCGCGGATCGGCCTTCAATTGGGTTACAATTGTAAATCTAGAGAACTCCATGTCCCTTCCGACAACAACGCGGCGGCTGGCGGCCCTGGCGCTGGTCCTGACCCTGACGGCTTGCGAGCGAGAGGTCGCCAGGACGCAGGTTAACTTCGCCCCGCCGGCGCTCTGGCGCGTGTCGGTCGTCGAGGACTCGGGCGGCAAGGGCGGGGCGGTGATCGACATCTGCGCCAACCCCGAACTGGCGGCCTCGTTCACGCGCGTGGAGCCTCGGGTCGACGGCCTGCCATGTTTGCCCGTCGGCAAGCCAGCCGAGGACACCGCCCAAGAGCGGATCACCCGCTGCGAGGCGGGCGGTTCGCGCTATGGTCTCTACGTCACCACGACGCGCCGGACGCCGGACGACTTCACGGTCCGCTTCGCGCTTCAGCCTCTGCAGGATCCTGGCGGCAAGATCGTCCAGGCTCGGCGCTACCAGCGACTGGGCGCGTGTCCGACCGGCTGGGCGGCCGGCGACCAGGGCGCGCCGGGCGGCCGTCCGACGTCAAATCTCCTCAGCGGTGCGCGCTTGGCGGTCGCGCGATAGTTCCGCGCCCGGTCCGAGCCACCCGCGCCTTGCGCTTCTTCCACCAGATCACGACGCCGGTGACGCTGAGCGCGGCGACGACGATGCCGGTGAGAGAGATCAGGATCCGGCCAGGCAGGCCCAGAATGCGTCCCGAGTGCAACGGGAACTGCGCCTGGACGAAGATGTCGGCGGCGGTCCCAACCCATGGCAGGCGCTCTCCGGCGGGCAAGCCTGTGGCGCCGTCGTAGTAGAGGTAGGGCGTGCCGACACCGGCCGCGCCATGGTCGCCGCCCGGCTGGTGGAAGGTCACCCCATAGATCCCATACCCTGGAGCATAGAAGGCGCCGCCCACGGGATCGGTCCAGCCCCGTCTTCTGGCCTCGGCCTTGGCGGTCTCGATGACCTCGGCGTAGGTTTTCTTGGCGATGATTGGCTGATCCAGCGGCGCCGGCGTCCGCAGCTCGAACGGACCCGGCGTGGTCTTTGAGACCTTGGACAGCGCCGGATAGAAGACCTCGGTGTAAAGGTTCAACGAGAAGGCCGTGAAGGCCACGGTGAAAAGGACGCCCCACAGCCAAAGGCTGAACGCCCGGTGGACGTCGAAATTGATCCGGTACGCGCTGGCCTTGGTCTTAATCTGCCAAGCGGGCTTCCATCGGCTCCAGAAGCTCTTACCGCTCTTGGCAGACGCTCTGGAGGGCAGGGTCAGGTAGGCGCCGGCGAAGCAGTCGATCGTCCAGAGCACGGCGATGACCCCCATCAGCCAGACGCCCCAACGATCGACGCCCCAGAGGGCCGGGAGGTGCAGGCTGTAGTGCAGCACATACAGAAACGAGACGAAGTTCTCCCGCGTCACCGGCCAGGCGGCGCCCCACTCGCGCCGGCCCAGCTCCTCGCCCGTCGCCGGGTCGATGAAGACCTGGTTGTAGCCAGGCGAGAACAGCTTGCCGGTGGCCGGATTCTGTTTGGGGCTCACGCCGAACGCGTAGGCCTCGCCGGGCTCCGGCGCCAAGGGCACGAAGGTGACCTGCACGCGCGGATCGCGGGCTTCGATCATCTCGGCCAGCTCCAGAGGCACCTTGGCGGGCCCCTCGGCGCGAGCGTGCATCAGATGGGGATTGAGCACGTCGTCCAGCTCGTGATCCCACGAGATGACCGCGCCGGTGACCCCCGAGATGAACAGGAATCCGGCCATGACCAAGCCGATCCAACGGTGCCAGAAGCCGACGATCGGGCGAAGCGGCGGCCGCCGGAACGATCGGCGCTCGGTCTTTCCGGCGAGGGCGGGGGGCGTGCGGGCGTCCATGTCGGGGGCCTAGAAGGCGTAGTCCAGGCGCATGGAGACACCGCGCGGCGCGGCGTAGTACGACTGGCCCCACATCAAGCTGGTCAGGTAGCCCTTGTCGGTCGCGTTCTTGATATTGAGCGTCGCGCGCACCTTTTCCGAGATGTCCACCCCCGCCATCAGGTCCAGCACGCCGTAGGCCTTCTGGGTGATCGTCTGGTCGGAGGTCTGGATGTCGTCCTGCCAGCGGAATTGAGCGCCCAGGGTCAGGTTCCGCAGCGCTGGGATCGTGTAGGTGGTCGAGGCCTTGAGCGTCTTGCGCGGCAGGTAGACGCGGGCGGCGTCGCCATCGCCGTCCTTGATCGACATGTCGGTCCAGCCCAGGCTAACGCGCCATTGGGCGTTGACGGCGCCGGTCGCCTCCAGCTCGTAGCCCGTCGCCTTGGTGTCGACCCCGGCGTAGTAGCTCTTGCCGTCGTCGAAGGTCCCCGCGTACTCGGCCAGATTGGCTTGGCGCGACGTGAAGACCGCGCCCGTCACATAGAGCCGCTTGTTGAACCACTCGCTCTTGAAGCCGGCTTCGTAGCTCTTGCCGTGGGCCGGATCGAGCTTGACGTGGTTCACGTCGACCTCGGCCTGCGGATTGAAGATGTCGGTGTAGTTGGCGTACAGCGAGACGTTCTCGTTCAGATCATAGACCGCGCCGAGATACGGGCTGACCTTGCTGGCGTCACGCGCCTGATCGGCGCCGTACGAGAAGCCCTTGGATTTCAGCCACAGGGCGTTGAAGCCGCCGACGATCTTCAGCTGATCCGTCACGTTCAGGTGGGCGGCCGCGTAGAAGCGGTTCAGGCGGTCGACCTGGTCCGCCGCAAGATAGGCTCCGGGGAAGGTGGGTTCGGCCGGCTGGGCGCTATCCCAGTCCCAGACCGGTCCGTAGACGATCGTGTCGGCGGAGAAGTCCTCGTACTCGTGGCCGTGGGAGCGCGAGGTCTGTCCGCCGATGACAAGTTGGTGCTCGCGGCCGAACAGCTTGAACGGTCCAGAGGCGTAGCCGTCGAGGATGTAGTTCTCGTAGACGGACGGATAGACGCCCGCCATGCCCAGAACGCCCAGTCCGGTCGTCTTGTCGGGCGCGCCATAGGCGTAAAGCAGCTTCGCGTTCTCCTCGAAGCGCTTGTAGGTGCCGATGGTCTTGACCTGCCAGCCGTTGTCGAAGCGCCAGGAAAGCTCGGCGAAGGCGGTCTGGTCGCGGACGTTCCAGTGGGTCCAGTCAGCCGCGGTCGAGGCCGAGCGCGGATAGTCGATCCGGGAGCCGTCGCTGTAGAGCAGGGGCAGGGCGCCCCAGTTGTTGCCCTTCGCCCGGTTGTCCTGCATCGACCAGCCGACCGTCGCCGTCAGGTTCGGCGTGGCGTCCCAGGACAGCAACGCGCCATAGACGTTGCGGTTGACCTTGTAGTGGTCGAGGTAGCTGTCCCTGTCCTCGTTGGCGTAGATCAGCCGGCCCGCCAGCGTGCCCGAGGCGTTCAGCGGACC
>CAKZJK010000197.1 GCA_936942565.1 uncultured Caulobacter sp.
GCGCCGGGGCCAGCTCGCCGCGCTCCAGCAGCGAGTTCAGCCCCAGGACCGCGTTCATCGGCGTGCGGATCTCGTGGCTCATGTTGGCCAGGAACTGGCTCTTGGCGTCGGCGGCGGCCAGGGCCGCGTCGCGGGCCTCGACCAGCTCGGTGACGTCCTGGCTGATGCCGATCACGTCCCAGGCCTCGTGGCTGGCGCCGCGCACGCCGCGCCAGGACGAGTGGATGTGGGCCCAGCGCTCGGTCGGCGGATCCAGGTAGCGGTAGTCGATGTCGACGTGCTCGCCGGTGCGCAGGGTGCGAGACAGGGCGTCCCAGGCGCGCTCGCGATCGTCGGGGTGGATCGACTGGGTCATCTCCGAGACGCTCATCGTCCGCGCCCCGCCCTCGGGATGGCTGGGCGTGGGGATGTCCTGGTCGAAGACATAGATCCCCTTGCGGGGGTTGAACCGCCACACGAAGATGCCCGTGGCGGTGCGCAGCAGCTCGTTGGAGCGCTCGGCCTGCTGGCGCGCGATGTTGCGGGCCCGCTCCTCGGTGCGGTCCTGGAACACGATCAGGAGGTCGCCGCCCTCCAGCACCTTGGATTGCGAACGCACCCACAGCCAGCCGCCGCCCTTGCGCGCCAGCCGGTGCTCGCCCGTCGCCTGGCCGCGCGTCTCCAGGATGCGGCCGATGTCCTCGATGATGGGGCTGTCGTGCAGGTGGAAGAAGTCGTGCATGTGCCGGCCGAGCGAGTCCTCGGCGCTCCAGCCGGTCACCTGGGCCCAGGCCGGATTGACGCGGGCGATCGTCCGTCCGTGCAGCACGACGAACATGTCGAGGCTGTTCTGGAAGAACCAGTCGGCGGCCGCCGCTTCGATCCTTGAGGCAGCTCCCGCGTCCAGGTGCTTGCTCATCCTGATTCCCTCGTCTTCAATTAGGATGCGCCCAACCGGGTAAAGTTTGGGTTGCGACGGAATGTCGCGCTCGCTTTTTCGGGCGACGCCAAAAAGACAACGCGCAGGGGAGAGAAAATCTTGAGCACGCCTGAAGCCGTGGGAATGTCATCCGAGCGCTTGAAGCGCATCGATGGCTTCATCCAGTCCAAATATATCGACAGTGGAAGACTGCCCTGCGCCCTGACCCAAGTCTGGCGGCGAGGCCAGCTAGCCTACACGTCGGTGCTCGGACACGCGGACGTCGAGCGCAGCAAGCCGCTGAAGGCCGACAGTCTGTTCCGCATCTATTCGATGACCAAGCCGATCACCAGCGTCGCCTTCATGATGCTGGTCGAGGATGGCCTGGTGGCGCTGGACGACCCGGTGCACCGCTTCATCCCGGCCTGGCGGACCCTGGGCGTGTTCAACGGCGGCGTGCCGGGCGCCTTCCTGACCAAGCCGACCACCGAGCCGATGCGGATGATCGATCTGCTGCGGCACACCGCGGGCCTGACCTACGGCTTCCAGCAGCGCACCAATGTCGACGCGGCCTATCGCAAGCTGAAGCTGGACGGCGTGGACAGCGAGGGCGGCCTGCAGGCCTTCGTCGACGCTCTGGGGACGGTGCCGCTGGAGTTCTCGCCCGGCGAGTCCTGGAACTACTCCGTGGCCACCGACGTCCTGGGCTATCTGGTCGAGGCGATCTCGGGCCAGCCGTTCGACGTCTTCCTGAAGACCCGGATCTTCGACCCGCTGAAGATGGTCGACACCGGCTTCTTCGTGCCAGAAGGCCAGCGGTCTCGCTTCACCGCCTGCTACGCCCTGACGCCCTCGGGCAAGGTCGTGCTGCAGGACGATCCGGAGAAGAGCAAGTATCTGACCGATCCGTCGCTGAAGTCCGGCGGCGGCGGCCTCGTCTCCACGGCCGACGACTACATGCGCTTCTGCCGCATGCTGCTGAACGGCGGCGAGCTGGACGGCGCGCGGCTGATCAGCCCCAAGACCATCAAGCTGATGACCATGAACCACCTGCCCGGCGGCCAGGAGCTGACCCAGCTGTCAAAGTCGCTGTTCAGCGAGGCGGTGTTCGAGGGGCTGGGCTTTGGCCTCGGCTTCGCCATGACCGTCGACCAGGCGCGGACCAAGAACCTGGGCTCGCTGGGCGAATACTTCTGGGGCGGCATGGCCTCGACCGCCTTCTGGATCGACCCGGTAGAGGACCTGGCGGTGGTGTTCATGACCCAGTTGATGCCGTCCAGCGCGTACCCGATCCGGCGGGAACTGCGGACGCTGGTCTATTCGAGCCTGACCGAGGCGGCGGGGTAGGGCGAGGAGCGCCCCCTCCGTCACGCGGCTTCGCCGCGCGCCACCTCCCCCGCGTCGCGGGTGAGGAGGGTTGTCATCCTCCCCCGTGCCAACGGGGGAGGTGGATCGACGCGAAGCGGCGAGACGGAGGGGGCGCTATTCCACCCTAAAAATCCGGCGCGGGAGGGGGGCTCCCGCGCCGAGTGACACACCGAAGTCGGTCGCGCCGGGGGGAGGCGCGCCACGCTCGCGGATCACTGGCTTCGAAACGTCGGGACGCGTGCAAGGCGCGTCCAAAGCCTGTGTCTCACCGCGAACGCCTTGAACAGCCGCGATCATTTACTCGGAAATACAGACGCTAGGGTGCTGGCCGCCGGCGCTCCGGCCGCTCGCGGGATCACGACTGAAACCGTTGTTAGAACTTGCAGTATGGAGGCGCGGTCCGTCAACGGTCGGCGCCTCCGAATTGGGCGCCGTTACGGCGGTCTGGACATCTTCGCCGGAGCGTGCACGCTCTCTCAAACGGTTGTTCAAGCCGATAAATCAATAGAGCAAGGGTGGAAGCCGCATGGCCGCGATCAACGCCGTCACTGATTTCTCCGTGGAAGGCGACGTCGGCGTCGTCACGCTGAACTCGCCGCCGGTCAACGCGCTGTCGGCCGTTGTGCGCGAGGGACTGAAGGGCGCCTTCGAGGCCGCCATCGCCGATCCGGCCGTCAAGGCGATCGTGCTGATCTGCGACGGCAAGACCTTCATCGCCGGCGCCGACATCACCGAGTTCGGCAAGGCCATGACCGGTCCGTCGCTGCAGGACGTGCAAGGCGTCATCGAGAACGCGCCCAAGCCCGTGGTCGCCGCGATCCATGGCACCGCGCTCGGCGGCGGCCTGGAGGTGGCGCTGGTGGCGCACTATCGCGTCGCCGTCCCCTCGGCCAAGGCCGGCCTGCCCGAGGTGAACATCGGCCTCCTGCCCGGGGCCGGCGGCACCCAGCGCCTGCCGCGCATCGTCGGCGTCGAGAAGGCGCTGGAGATGGTGACCAGCGGCCAGCACGTGCCGGCCAAGGCCGCCCACGCCATGGGCCTGTTCGACGAGCTGGTCGAGGAGGGGAACCTGCGCGCCGGCGCGATCGCCTTCGCCCGCAAGGTCGTCGCCGAGAACCGTCCGCTGAAGAAGGTCCGCGAGCTCAACGACAAGGTCGAGGCCGCCCGCGGCAAGCCGGAGATCTTCGCGAGCTTCCGCGCCGCCAACGCCAAGAAGTTCCGCGGCTTCATGGCCCCGGAGAACAACATCAAGTGCATCGAGGCGGCGGTGAACCTGCCCTTCGACGAGGGGCTGAAGGAAGAGCGGCGCCTTTTCATGGAGCTGATGACCGGCAGCCAGTCGGCCGCCCAGCGCTATGTGTTCTTCGCCGAGCGCCAGGCCGCCAAGATCCCGGACGTGCCGGACGATACGCCCACGATCCCGGTCAAGAAGGTGGGGGTCATCGGCGCGGGCACCATGGGCGGCGGCATCGCCATGAACTTCCTCAACGCCGGCATTCCGGTGACGATCATCGAGGCCAAGCAAGAGAACCTCGAGCGCGGCGTCGGCGTCATCCGCAAAAACTACGAGAACACCGCCAAGAAGGGCCGGCTGACCCAGGACGATGTCGAAAAGCGCATTGGCCTTCTGACGCCCTCCATGGAGATGGAGGCGCTGGCCGACTGCGACATGATCATCGAGGCCGTGTTCGAGCTGATGGAGATCAAGAAGGAGGTCTTCGCCAAGCTGGACAAGATCGCCAAGCCCGGCGCGATCCTGGCCACCAACACCTCCTATCTCGACGTCAATGAGATCGCGGCGGTGACCAGCCGTCCGGAGAGCGTGATCGGCACGCACTTCTTCTCGCCGGCCAATGTCATGCGCTTGTTGGAACTGGTGCGCGGCGACAAGACGTCGAAAGAGGTGATCGCCACCTGCATGAAGCTCAGCAAGGCCATCGGCAAGGTGCCGGTGCTGGTGGGCGTCTGCTACGGCTTCGTCGGCAACCGCATGCTGGCCCAGCGCCAGCGCGAGGCCCAGAAGCTGATCCTGGAAGGCGCCATGCCCTGGGACGTCGACCGGGTGCTCTATGACTTCGGCCTGCCGATGGGGCCGTTCGCGATGAGCGACCTGGCCGGCCTCGACATCGGCTGGGATGCGTCCAAGACCAGCTCCTCGACCGTGCGCGAGGTGCTGTGCGAGATGGACCGTCGCGGCCAGAAGAACGGCAAGGGCTTCTACGACTACGACGAGAACCGCAACGCCAGCCCCTCGCCGGTCGTCGAGCAGGTGATCCGCGACTTCGCCGAGAAGCGCCAGATCCAGCGTCGCACGATCACCGACCAGGAGATCCTGGAGCGGTGCCTGTATCCGATGGTCAACGAGGGCGCGAAGATCCTCGAGGAAGGCAAGGCCATCCGGGCGTCCGACATCGATATCGTCTGGATCAACGGCTACGGCTGGCCGGTCTATCGCGGCGGCCCGATGTTCTGGGGCGAGCTCGTGGGTCTCGACAAGATCCTGGCCAAGATGAAGCAGTTCCACGCCGAGCTGGGCGACGACTTCAAGCCGTCGGCGCTGCTGGAACGGCTGGTCGCCGAGGGCAAGGGGTTCAAGGACGCGTAAGGGTGTTCTTCGAGCTTCACAATTAGCGTGTCATCCCGGCCGAACCCCGGCGAAAGCCGGGGGTAGAGCCGGGACCCAGGGGCGGCTCGCACGGCGCTCACGCTCCCCCTGGGTCCCGGATAGCCTCTGCGAGGCTTCCGGGATGACACGGGTTTTTGCGTGTTGAGTGCGTTTTGAGGAACTGTGCATGTCCACCCTCGCCGCCATGATCGCCGCCGACTACGGGACCATCGGCGAGATCCTGCGGATCCGCGCCCGGGAAAACCCCGCGCGGCCCGCCGTGGTCATGGAAACCGGCGAGGCCGTCACCTACGCCCAGTTCGACGCCCTGGCCGACCGCGTCGCCGCCGCCCTCCAGCGCGATGGCGTCCAGCCCGGCGAGGCCGTCGCCGTCTGCGCCCTGTCCTCGATCCCCTACGCCGCCCTGTTCCTGGGCGCGCTGCGCGCCGGCGTGGCGGTCGCGCCGATCGCGCCGTCCTCGACGCCCGAAGCCATCGCCGGCATGGTCGCCGACTGCGGGGCCAGGCTGTTCTTCCTCGACGCGGGCGTGGCGCAGGCCCAGAAGCCGGCGCCCGTTCCCGTCCGCCAGATCGCGCTGGACGGCTCGTCCGCGGGCGAGGCCTTCGACGCCTGGCTGGCCCCCGAGGGCGCCGCGCCCGCGCCAGTCGAGATCGGGCCCAAGCACCCGTTCAACATCATCTATTCCAGCGGCACGACCGGCACCCCCAAGGGCATCGTCCAGTCGCACGGCATGCGCTGGAAGCACATCTTCGTCGGCGACACGATCGGCTACGGCCACGCGCCGGTCAGCCTGCTGTCGACGCCGCTCTATTCGAACACGACACTGGTCTGCTTCTTCCCGACCCTGGCCGGCGGGGGGACCGTCGTGCTGATGAAGAAGTTCGACGTGGTCCGATACCTGGAGCTGGCGCAGCAGCACCGCGTCACCCACACCATGCTGGTGCCGGTGCAGTACCGGCGGCTGATGGAGCATCCGGACTTCGACCGCTACGATCTGTCCTCGACGCGGATGAAGTTCTGCACCAGCGCGCCGTTCTCGGCCGAGCTGAAGGGGCAAGTGCTGCAACGCTGGCGCGGCGGGCTCGTCGAGTACTTCGGCATGACCGAGGGCGGCGGGACCTGCATCCTGATGGCCCACGAGCATCCGGACAAGCTGCACACGGTCGGCCGCCCGGCGCCCGGCCACGACATCCGCCTGATCGACGAGGACGGCGTTCAGGTTGGTCCCGGCGTGGTCGGCGAGATCGTCGGCCGCTCGGCCTCGATGATGAACGGCTATCACGGCCGCGCCGACAAGACCGCCGAGGCGACCTGGATCTCTCCCGAGGGCTGGACCTTCATCCGCACCGGCGATGTCGGCCGCTTCGACGAGGACGGCTTTCTGACGCTGATGGACCGCAAGAAGGACATGATCATCAGCGGCGGGTTCAACATCTACCCCTCCGACCTGGAGGCGGTGCTGGCCACCCATCCGGTGGTCGAGGCGGCGGTGGTCGGCGTGCCCTCCGACGCCTGGGGCGAGACGCCCGTGGCCTTCGTGGCGGCGCGCGGGCAGGCCGATCCCGAAGCCATCCGGACCTTCGTCAACGACAAGGTCGGCAAGACCCAGAGGCTGGCGGAGGTTCGTTTCGTCGACGCCCTGCCGCGCAGCCATATCGGCAAGGTCCTGAAGCGCGAACTGCGCGAAACCTGGCAAAAATCGCCTACTCCCTAGACAATTTTGCCGCGACGGCGCGCCGCATTAGGGGCGGCGGAATCGCTGGATACGTTTGCTTAACCATGTGAAGCGGCCCTTGGGTCGCCTGGTTCTTAGCGGATCCAAGTTCAGCCATGCTGCCTCAGCCGTTCACCGCCTCGACCCTGTCCACGTCCGTTTTCGAGCACGCCTCCGTGGGGCTCGAGCCGGTGGATTTCGACGCGGTGGCCAAGGCCCTGGGCGCGCGCGGTTACGCCTCGGATCTGGAGGAGCGCCTGGCCAGCCGCTTCGCCCGCCCGGTCCGCGCCCGCGCCTTCACCGATCGTACGACCACCGTGGCGGCGGCTCTCAAGGCCTTGGGCGTGCGCCCCGGCGGCGTCTGCGTCGTCTCGGCCCTGGCCGATCTCGAAACCCTGGCGGGGATCTCCGCGCTGGGCCTCAAGCCCTGGCTGGTCGACGTCGATCCGTTCAGCGCCATGTTCGACCCGCGCCACCTGCGCGAACGTCTGCCCCACGCGCCGGGCCCCCTGGAGGCCATCGTCCCCGCCGCCGCTCACGGCCGCGCGCCCGACATGCGCGCCTGGGCCGCCTTCCGCGACGAGACCGGCCTGCCGGTGCTGGTCGACGCCTTCGGCGCCTTCGACGTGATGATCGAGGCCCCGGTGCCCGTGCTGATCGGCCTGCCCAGCGGCGAGGGCGTGTTCGTGGCCTGCGAGGACGCCACGCCGGTCAACGCCATCGAGGCCCGGCCCTTCGTCGGCGACGATGGCGTGGCCGCCTGGGCCCGCCTGCGCCACCGCCTGTGCGCCACGGCCCAGCAGCTGCGCGTGCTGCTGCTGGACAGCGGCGTCAGCTTCCAGCCGGGCTGGGGCATGAGCTGGATTTCGCCGACCTGCGCCCTGACCCTGCCCAGCGACGACGCCGGAACCGTGGCCTGGAAGCTGCGCCAGGCGGGCGTGCCGGCCAGTTGCGCCGTCCGCGACCTGACCGTGAAGGCCGACGACACCCCGACCGCCGACCACATCGCCGCCTCGACCGTGGTGATCGCGCTGGACCCCGGCCTCGACATCGAGGGCCTGGACCGCCTGTGCGACGCCTTGCGGGAAGCGCTGGCCTAGAGTCCGCGCCCGACTTGGCCTAATCCTCGGCGCGTCTTTCACGCCCGAAGGTTCCGATGGCCAAAGCGTTCGATTGCCCGACCTGCGGCCGCCGCCACGAAGACCTGTCGCGCGACCACGGCTTCACCCTGCCCGACGAGGTCTGGGCCCTCCCCGAGGACGAGCGCGAGAGCCAGGCGCGGTTCAGCGACGACCTCTGCCAATGGGGCGATCGCTTCTTCATCCACTGCATCCTGCCGGTGCCCTTGATCGGCGAGGACGACTATTTCGGCTGGGGTGTCTGGGCCGAGGTCGAGCCCGAGGTGTTCGAGCGCTATCTCGACCTCTACGAGGAAGACGGCCGGGACGAGCCGCCGCACCCCTGCAAGCTGGCCAACAGGCTGGAGCCCTATCCGGGGACCTCGCTGGGCACGCGGATGCTCGTCCAGTTCCAGACCCCCGACGAGCGCCCGACCCTGATGCTGCCCGAAGGCGACAAGAGCCGCCTGGCCCAGGAGCAGCGCGACGGCGTCGACGCCGCGCGGCATCACGAACTGCTGGGGCTCGACCTGGCCTAGAGCCAGCCCGTCCGCTTGAACCGCCGGTACAGCAGGCCGCAGATCACGGCGATGCCGGCCAGCACGGCGGGATAGCCATAAGTCCACTTCAGCTCGGGCATGTGTTCGAAGTTCATGCCGTAGACGCCGGCGACGGCCGTCGGCACGGCCAGGATGGCGGCCCAGGCGGCCAGTTGCCGCGTAATCAAGCCCTGGCGCTGCTGCTCGAGCAGGCTGCTGATTTCGAAGACCGAGGTCAGCACTTCGCGCAGGCCGTCGACCAGGATCTCGGTGCGCTGGATGTGGTCGCGCACGTCGCGGAAATAGGGCCGCACCTCGGTGTCGATGCACGGCAGGTCGTGGTGCTCCAGGGCGCTGACCACCTGGGTCATGGGCCCAAGCAGCTTCTTGAACTTCATCAGCGCCCGGCGAAGGTTGAAGATCCGGGCGATCTCGGCGCGGCTGAGGAAGGCGTCCAGGGCCCGCCGCTCGAAGGCGTGCAGATCGTCCTCGATGGTGTCGACGATCGGCATGTAGCCGTCGACGATGAAGTCCAGCACCGCGTGCAGCACGTAGTCGACGCCGTGCGCCAGCAGGACCGGGGCCGCCTCCAATTGGGCGCGCAGCTCGGTATGGGCCCGGGCCGAGCCATGGCGGACGGTGATCAGGAAGCGCTGGCCGACGAAGAAATCGGTCTCGCCGTAGACGATGTTGTCGTTCTCCAGGTGCGCGGTCTTGGCGACGACGAACAATTGCTGGCCATAGACGTCGACCTTGGGCGTCTGGCGGGCGGTCAGGGCGTCCTCGACCGCCAGCGGGTGCAGGTCGAAGGCCTCCCGCAGCACGCGCAGCTCGGCTTCGTCGGGCTCCACGAGGCCGATCCAGACGAACTCGCCCTCGCCGGGCCTCAGGCTCGCGGGATCGTCCAGGCTAAGCGCGCGGGCGAGCTTTCCCTGGACGTAGGCGCTGGCGGCGACGACGCTCATCGGCGGGCGCTCAATTCGCCGCCGCGTAGGCCTCGACCTTCGCCACCCGCTCGGCCTTCTCGGCGTCCGAAAGGAACGAGCCGGCGAAGCTGTTCTTGGCCAGGGTGACGACCTCGTCGCGGGTCAGGCCGACGGCGTCGGCGGTAGCCAAGTAGTTCTCCAGGAGGTAGCCGCCGAAATAGGCCGGGTCGTCGGAATTGACCGTGGCCTTCAGGCCCAGGGCCAGCATCTTCTTCAGCGGGTGGACGTCCAGGCTGGGCACGCCGCACAGCTTCAGGTTCGACAGCGGGCAGACCGTCAGGGTGGTCCCGTCCTTCACGAGACGCGCGGTCAGGGCCTCGTCCTCCAAGGCGCGGTTGCCGTGGTCGATGCGGTCGACCTTTACGAGGTCGATGGCTTCCCAGACGTATTCCGGCGGACCTTCCTCGCCGGCGTGGGCCACGACCTTGAGGCCGAGGTCGCGGGCGGCCTGCATCACGCGGGCGAACTTGGCCGGCGGGTGGCCGACCTCGGAGCTGTCGAGACCCACGCCCGCCAGCGACGAGAGCCACGGCTTGGCCTGCTCCAACGTCTCGAAGGCGCTCTCCTCAGACAGGTGCCGCAGGAAGCACAGGATCAGCTTGGAGGTGACGCCCAGCGTCTTCTCGGCCTCGTCCATGCCGGCCAGCAGGCCCTTGATCACCGTCTCGAAGGCGACGCCGCGATCGGTGTGGGTCTGGGGATCGAAGAAGATCTCGGCGTGCGTGCCGCCATCGGCCGCCAGGCGCTGGAAATAGGCCAGGGCCAGGTCCTTGAAGTCGGCCTCCGTGATCAGCACGCCCGCGCCCTGGTAATAGATGTCCAGGAAGTCCTGCAGGTTCGAGAACTCGTAAGCCGCCCGGATCTCCTCGACCGACTTGTAGGGCAGGGTGATCCCGTTGCGCTGCGCCAGGGCGAACATCAGCTCGGGCTCGAGGCTGCCCTCGATGTGCATGTGCAGCTCGGCCTTGGGCAGGCCGCGAACGAAATTGGCGAAGGCTGTGTCGGTCATGGGGGAGTTATGGGCCGTGGCCTTCCCTCCAATCAACCGTCTCCTTCTCCCCTTGCGGGAGAAGGTGTCCGCGCGGCGGACGGATGAGGGGTTTCTGGGCGATTTCGGCTCGACCCCTCACCCGGCCCTGGCGGCCCCCTCTCCCGCAAGGGGAGAGGGAAACTGTTTCCAACCTATGTCGCTTGCGGGCTCAGGAAGGGCGCGGTGATGTCGCTGAACGGCCCCGGCCATTGGCCGAACTTGATCGCGCCGCTGTAGGCGTAAACGGGAGAGGCCGGGAAGGCCAAGGTCATGTTGAACGGCAGCATGCCATCGGCGCTCGCCAGCAGAGTCAGCGGAAAGCCGATGATCGGCGCTTGGTCGTAGACGAACACCAGGCCCTTGAACGGAGAGATCACCGGCGCGGCCGGGTTGGGAAAGGCCAGGGTCCCGGTCACCGGGATCACGTCGCACTGGGCGCTGGTGGCCGAGGCCGCCTCCCCCTTGGCGATGGAGGCAAAGCCATCCGGGACAACGATCGTCAGGTCATATTCGAAGCCGACCTGTTCGTCGGGGCCGGCCATGATGGCGGGCTGGTACACGGTGAGCTTCAACGCGAGCGAATTGGGCATCGGAGCATCCTCGGTCCGTCCCGGCGGTGATCGCCGGGAAACATCCAAGGGTGGCGTGCTCTAAAAATTCTCGCAAAAGAAGAATCCGTGACGCCCGCTCGCGTGGCGCGAAAGCCATCCAATTGGGCTCCGATCGATGGACCTCGCCCAGGAAGGCGACAATCCGCCCCCCTACGACATCGGTGGGGCCGGCGGCGGCGGTCCCTCCGGCAGCGGGATGAACTCGTCGTGGTCGAGGTCGGGCAGCTTCATGCGGCCGGCCTTCCAGTCGGCCTTGGCCTGCTCGATGCGGTCCTTGGACGAGGAGACGAAGTTCCATTCGATGAAGCGAGGGCCGATCGGCTCGCCGCCCATCAGCATGACGGTCGAGCGCTCGATGGCCTTGAAGACCACGGTCTCACCCGGCGCGAAGACGGCCATCTGGGCGGTGGTCAGCTCGCGGCCGTCGACCTCGACCCGGCCCTCGGCGACATAGGCGGCGCGCTCGGAATATTCGGCGGGGAGGGCGGCGGTCGTGCCCGGCTCCAGCTCCCAGTGGACGTAGAACAGCGGCGAATAGACCGGCACGTTCGACTTGGCGCCAAAGGCCTCGCCGGCGATCAGCCGCGCCTTCAGCCCGCCGTTCTCGTAGTAGGGCAGGTCGCCCGGACCTTCGTGGTGGGTGAAGCTGGGATCGATCTCCTCGTACTCCTTGGGCAGGGCGATCCAGGCCTGCATGCCGTCCATGCGGCCGCCGTGTTCGCGCAGGCCTTCGAAGCGTTCGGAGTGGGTGATGCCCGAGCCGGCGGTCATCCAGTTGACCTCGCCCGGCTTGATCACCGCCAGCGAGCCGACGCTGTCACGGTGGGTGATCTCGCCTTGGAAGAGATAGCTGAGCGTCGAGAGACCGATGTGCGGGTGCGGACGCACGTCGGCGTCCTTGGCGAAGCCGGGCTGGAAGGTCGCCGGACCCATGTGGTCGAGGAAGGTGAACGGCCCGACCATCCGATGGGCGTGGAATGGCAGCACCCGTCCGACCTCGAAATTGCCGAGGTTCTTGCGGCGGGCTTCGATGACGAGGTCGATCATGGGCAACTCCGGACGGTGCATCGGCCGGAGCTTAGCGGCGGGGGGCCGGGCTCGTCTTGTCTAAAAGGGCGGACCCCGCGCCGCCCTCCTGGGCCTACAGCGTGTCCGGGGTCTTCTTCAGCGGCCACAGCGCCAGCAGGCTGATCGCGCCGGCCGCGGCCAGGTAGACGCCCACCAGTTTCAGGCCGCCGTGGGTGGCCAGGGCCTGGGCGATGGCCGGGGTCATGCCACCGCCGATCACGCCGCCGACGTTGAAGGCGATCGAGGAGCCGGTGTAGCGCACCCGTGCCGGGAACAGGCTGGGCAGCCAGGCGCCCAGCGGTCCGTAGACCAGGCCCATGACCACCAGGGCCAGCGATAGAAAGACGCCGATCAGTCCCAGCGAGCCCGAGCCCATCATCGGCGCCAGGGCCGCGCCGGCGACGATGGTCAGCAGCGAGCCGGCCATCAGCACCCGGCGCGGGCTGGTCTTGTCCGCCCAATAGCCGGCCCAGACAATGCCGCCGGCCATGAACAGGATGGCGATCAGCAGCACGCCCAGGAACAGCTGGCGGCCATAGCCCAGGGTCGTGACCCCGTAGCCCAGCGAGAAGGCGGTGGTCAGGTAGAAGAGGGCGAAGCAGGCGACCACGGCGAAGGTGCCGCCGATCGTCTCGCGCGCGTGGGTCTTCATCAGCTCGGCGACCGGCACGTGGGGCGGCGGGGCCTCGTGCGCGGCGGCCTGGAAGGCGGGGGTCTCGGTCAGCTTCAGGCGGATCCACAGGCCGACCCCGACCAGCAGGATGCTGCCCAGGAACGGCACCCGCCAGCCCCAGGCCTGGAACTGCTCTGGGGTCAGGAGCGCGCCCAGGATCAGGAAGAGGCCGTTGGCGGCGATGAAGCCGACCGGCGCGCCCAGCTGCGGGAACATGCCAAAGCGCGCGCGGAAGCCGGGCGGGGCGTTCTCGACCGCCAGCAGCGCCGCGCCGCCCCATTCGCCGCCCAGGCCGAAGCCCTGACCGAACCTCAGCAGGCAAAGCAGGAATGGCGCGACCCAGCCGATGTGGTGGTAGGTCGGCAGGAAGGCGACCAAGAGGGTCGAGCCGCCCATGATCAGCAGGGACGCCACCAGGGTCGACTTTCGGCCGATGCGATCGCCGAAGTGGCCGAACACGATCGAGCCCAGCGGCCGGGCGATGAAGGCCACGCTCAGGCTGGCGTAGGAGGCCAGGAGCTGCATGGCCGGCGAGCTGGCGGGGAAGAACAGCGGCCCGAACACCAGAGAGGCGGCGGTCGCGTAGATATAGAAGTCATAGAACTCGACCGCCGTGCCGATCAGGCTGGCGGCCAGCACGCGTCGTGTCGACGCACTCCCGGTGCTCGATCCGGCCATGACGGCCTCTCCTTCGGTTCAAATATTCAGTGTCATCCCGGCCGGAGCGAAGCGTAGAGCCGGGACCCAGGGGCGGCTCGCGCGGCGCTCTTGCAACCCCTGGGTCCCGGATAGCCTCCGCGAGGCTTCCGGGATGACACGGGGAGGCGTGCTCGCTTTAGCCCAGCGGGCTCACATACGGGCTGATCAGGCCCAGCGGCACGGCGGTCGAGTTCTTGACGCCGCGGATGACGATGCGGCTCTCGATGTTCGACACCAGGCCCAGCGACAACAGCTTGTCGCGCAGGAATTCGTCGAAGGCACGCATGTCGCGGGTGACGATGCGCATCTCGTAGTCGGCGGCGCCGGTCACGGTGGCGCACTGGACGACCTCGGCCCACTTGGCGACCGCCTGTTCGAACGTGTCCAGATTTTCCTTGGTCGGAAGGGACAGCTTGACGGTGCAGTACACCTCGAAGCCCAGACCCAGCTTTTCGCGGTCCAGAATGGTGACGCGGCGCTGGATGACGCCGGCGTCCTCCAGGCGCTTGATCCGGCGCCAGCACGGGCTGGACGACAGACCTACACGTTCCGCGATCTCCGCGACGGACAGTCCGGCGTCGTGTTGGATGAGATCAAGGATCTTGGCATCCACGGCGTCGAGTTGTTCGGACAAGAAATTCCTCCCCCCAGCGGGCGTTGACGCTCACTTCGTGCGCAAAACGGCCACGAGTCGGGCACGCCTTGGGCAAACAATTTCCGCGCTTCTATAAGATATTGCGTTACGGGCGGGAAGACCCGGGAGGAAAATTTTTGCCATGCGGCACTCGGAAGTCACGCTCGACGACAAATATGTGCTCGAAGATGGTCGAGCTTTCATCACTGGCGTGCAGGCGCTGCTGCGGGTTTTGCTCGATCGCAAGCGCCTCGACCGCAAGCTGGGATTGAATACGGCGGGCTTTTTGTCCGGCTATCGCGGCTCCCCGCTCGGCGGTCTCGACCAGCAGGCCGCCCGCATCAACAAGCTGCTGACCGCCCACGACGTCGTCTTCAAGGAAGGCGTCAACGAGGACCTGGCCGCCACCGCCGTGTGGGGCAGCCAGCAGGCGAACCTGTTCCCGGGCGCGCTCTACGACGGCGTGTTCGGCATGTGGTACGGCAAGGCGCCCGGCGTCGACCGCACCGGCGACGTCTTCAAGCATGCGAACTTCGCGGGCGTCTTCCCGACCGGCGGCGTGCTGGCGGTGGCCGGCGACGACCACAACTGCAAGAGCTCGACCCTGCCGTCGCAGTCCGAGTTCGCCTTCCAGGACTTCGAGATGCCCGTGCTGGCGCCCGCCGACGTGCAGGAGGTGCTGGACTACGGGATCCTGGGCCTGTCGCTGTCGCGATTCTCGGGCCTGTGGACGGGCATGATCGCCCTGGCCGACACCATGGACTCGGGCGTGACCATCGACGTCTCGCTGGACCGCCACAAGCTGGTCACTCCCGACTT
>CAKZJK010000198.1 GCA_936942565.1 uncultured Caulobacter sp.
TGCCGACCGCGACGCCGAGTGGCGCCAGGCCATGACCGTGGTGGTTCGGACCCTACGCGAGCAGCAGCGCAAGGACGGCCCTGGACCCTACGTTTTCCAGCGGCCGACGACCCTGGCCACCGAGACGCTGATGCTGGAGGGCAGGGGCGCGCCGACCCGTAAGGTCGGGCTGATCCACTCGATGTATCGCCCGTCCGACGACGCCTGCGTCTATCCGTTCCTGATCCCGTCCAACCTGTTCGCGGCGGCGGCCTTGCGCCAGCTGGCCGAGCTGTCGACCGAGGTCCTGAAGGACGCGGACTTCGCCGCCGAGTGCGCGGCCTTCGCCGACGAGGTGACGGCCGCGCTGAAGGCGCATGGCATGACGACCGCGCCGGATGGCCAACCCGTCTGGGCGTTCGAGGTCGATGGCTACGGCAACGCGCTGTTCATGGACGACGCCAATGCGCCCGGCCTGATGAGCCTGGCCTATCTGGGCTGCGTTCCGCACGACGATCCGGTGTTCCGCCGGACGGCGGCCCTGGCCTGGAGCGAGCGCAACCCGTACTTCTTCAAGGGAAGCGCGGCCGAGGGGATCGGCGGTCCGCACGCGGGTCTGGACCTGATCTGGCCGATGTCTCTGATCATGCGCGGTCTGAACGCACTGGCCGACGGCGACGACGCCACGGTGCTGGCCAGCCTGCGGACGCTCAAGACCACCCACGCAGGGACGGGCTTCATGCACGAGGCCTTCCACAAGGACGACCCCAGCAAGTTCACCCGCGACTGGTTCGCCTGGGCCAACACCCTGTTTGGCGAGCTGATCGTCGAGATCGCCGACCGCAAGCCCGCGCTGCTGGCGCGGCCCCTGGATTCGATCGCATGACCAAAACGCCCTCCATCGATCGCCGCGGCCTGCTGGCCGGAGGCAGCCTGGCTGGCCTCGTCGCCGCCGTCTCGCCGACCGTCGCCGCGCCCGGGCGCGCGCTGTGCGATTTCGTGGACCCGTTCATCGGCACGGGCGGCCACGGCCATACCTATCCCGGCGCCACCCTGCCGTTCGGCATGGTCCAGCTGAGCCCCGACACCAGCAACAACGGCTGGGACTCCTGCTCGGGTTATCACCAGCAGGACGGCTCGATCATGGGCTTCTCCCATACCCACCTGAGCGGGACCGGCTGCGCCGACCTGCTGGACGTGCTGGTCGTGCCCGCCACGGGACCGGTGCTGCTGACGCCGGGAGAGCCCAGCCGCCCCGACGACGGATATCGCTCGCGCTACGACCGCGCCACCGAGCATGCCTCGCCGGGCTACTACCGGGTCCGCCTGACCGACACCCGCATCGATGCCGAACTGACTGTCACCGAGCGCGTGGGCCTGCACCGCTACACCTTCCCCAAGGGCGAGCCGGGGCACCTGCTGATCGATCTCCAGCATGGCCAGAAGGACTGGTGGGAGAAGGCGCCCGAGACCCGCGTCAAGAACGCTACCCTTCGCCTAGTCGGCGACGACACCCTGGTCGGCGCGCGCCAGGTGTTCCAATGGGCGCCGGGGCGCTGGATCTATTTCGCCATGAAGCTGTCGCGCCCCTTCAAGGACGCCCAGCTGTACGCTGGCGACCAGCCGCTGGCCGCCGACGCGCGCGAGGCCAAGGGCGAGAACCTCAAGGTCGTGCTGCGCTATCCCGACGCCGGCGAGGCGCCGCTGATGGTCAAGGTCGGCCTGTCCGGCGTGGATATCGAAGGCGCGCTGGCCAACCTCCAGGCCGAGGCGCCAGGCTGGGACTTCAACGGCGCGCGGCGCGCGGCCCGGGCGACCTGGGAAAAGGCGCTGTCGGCGATCCGGCTGGACGGCGCGTCCGAGACCGACGCCAGGATCTTCTACACCGGCCTCTATCACAGCCTGCTGGCGCCGACCCTTTTCAGCGACGTCGACGGCCGCTACCGGGGCATGGACCAGAAGGACCACGTGGTCGCCAAGGGGCGCCGGAACTACAGTACCTATTCGCTTTGGGATACCTATCGGACCCTGCATCCTCTGCTGACCCTGGTCGATCCCGAGCGCGCCGGAGACGTCGTGGCGGGGCTCGTCCCCATGGCCGAGGAGAGCCCCAAGGGGCCGTCCGTCTGGCCGCTGCAGGGCATCGAGACTGGCACCATGAACGGCTGGCACGCGGCCGTGGTGCTGGCCGAGGCGCAGGCCAAGGGGCTTGGGAACCTGGACCCGGTCCGCACCTGGAAGGCCTTCCGCGAGCGCGCCTTCGAGGACGATGTCCTGGGCCTGGACTGGTACAAGCGCCTGGGCTTCATCCCGGTCGACGAAGTGCTGGAGGGCGCCAGCCGGACGCTGGAATACGCCTATGACGACTGGACGATGGCGCACCTGGCCGCCGCCGCCGGCGCCCATGACGACGCCAAGGCCCTGCTGGCGCGTTCGCGCAACTATCGCAACCTGTTCGACGCCTCGACCCAGTTCATGCGGCCGCGCAACGCCGACGGCTCCTGGGTGACGCCGTTCGATCCGCGCGCGCTGGGGCACTCGGAAAAGTGGCGCGACTTCACCGAGGCGAACGCCTGGCAGGCGACGTTCCTTACCCAGCATGATCTCTATGACTTCATGACCCTGTTCGGGGGCGAGAAGGGCATGGAGGCCAAGCTCGACGCCCTGTTCACGGCCAGCTCGGAAATGCCGCCCGGCTCGCCACCCGACATCGCCGGTCTGGTCGGCCAGTACGCGCACGGTAACGAACCCTGCCACCACGTGGCCTATCTCTACGCCTACTGCGGCGCGCACTATAAGACCCAGGCCCAGGTCCGGATGCTGCTGAAGAGCCAGTACCAGGCCAAGCCCGACGGCCTGTCGGGCAACGAGGACTGCGGTCAGATGAGCGCCTGGTACGTGATGAGCGCGCTGGGCCTTTATCCGGTCGATCCCGTGCTGGGCGTCTATGTATTTGGCTCGCCGCTGTTCCCGCGCGCCGAGATCGCGGTGGGCATGGGGCGTCGCCTGGTGATCGAGGCCGAAGGCGTCGGACCCGACCGCTTTTATATCCAGTCGGTGACCTGGAACGGCGCGCCGCATGACCGTTGCTGGATCGGCCACGATGAGGTCGCCAAGGGGGGGCGGCTGGTGTTCCGCATGGGCGCCAAGCCAAACCCGGCGTTCGGCGCCGCGCCTGGCTCGCGCCCGCCGTCCAAGCCGACGTTCGTCTGATCGTGCGAGGCCGCCTCGCTCTTGGACTGGCGGCCCTCGCGGCGGTCGCGGGACCGGCGGCCCATGCCGAGGACCTGACGCGCGCGCGGCTGGTCGGGGCGGAGTTCGAGGCGAAGACGGACACGGTCTCCGCGCCGCGCTTCCTTTCCGAGGAAATCGTCGCGTGGGGACGGGCCGCCGACCCCGCCGCGCCCCTCGTGGTGGTGGCCAAGCCCGAGGCGGTCGAGGCGCTGTTGCCCCCGGCTCTGCGCGCGCGCTGGCGGGCTCGTCCGAGCGGAGCCGAGGCGAGGACGCCCGAGGGGTTTTCGGTTCGCGGCCTAAGGGCAGGGGGGCGGACGGCTCTGGTCGTCGCGGCCGACACGTCGCGCGGGCGCCTGTTCGGCGTCGGCTGGCTGCTGCGCAAGCTGGAGATCACGCCGGGGCGCGTCGAGGCGCCGGATGATCTGTCGATCGACACCGCTCCCGCCCAGGGCGTGCGCGGCGTGCAGATCGGCTATCGCTTCAAGAACAACAGCTACGACGCCTGGACCCTGGCGATGTTCGAGCGGAGGGTGCGCGACATCGCGATCTTCGGCGGCAATACGATCCAGGTGATCGCGCCGGTGTCGGACGACGCGGCGAACAGCCCGCTGTTTCCCGCGCCGCCGCTGGAGACCATCATCGGCTTGTCGGCTCTGGCCCAGCGCTACGGCCTGAACTTCGCGCTCTACTACCCGCAGCTGGCCAAGGACTATGGTGACCCCGCAACGGTCGCGGCCGAGCTGAAGACCTTCGAGACGCTGATCCGCCGCCTGCCGAAGATCGACGCGCTCTATGTGCCTGGCGGCGATCCTGGGCATACCCATCCCGACAAGCTGTTTCCGCTGGTGGAGAAAGAAGCGCGGATCTTGCGAGCCGCGCATCCCAGGGCGACGGTCTGGGTGTCGGCGCAAGGCTTCGATCAGGATGAAAGCGAGGTGTTCTACGTCCAGACCCAACGCAATCCCGACTGGCTGACCGGCGTGTTCTTCGGGCCGCAGACCCGCGATCCGATGGCCGCGCAGCGCAAGCGGATCCCCGAACGCTACCCGATCCAGTTCTATCCCGACATCGGCCACACGCTGCACTCGCAGTTCCCGGTTCCCGAGTTTGACCTTGCGTTCGCGATTACCGAGGGGCGCGAGCCGACTAATCCCCAGCCTTTGGCCCAGACGACGATCTTCCGCCATTTCGCGCCGCTGAACACGGGCGCGGTGACCTATTCGGAAGGCGTCAACGACGACGTCAACATGTCGCTCTGGTTCCAGCTGGGCTGGTCGCCGGACGTCTCGCCTCGGGCGGTGATAGACGACTACGCGCGGGTGTTCCTGGGGGCGCGGATCGGTTCTCACCCAAGCGGGCGGTTCGCCGACGGCCTGATGGCGCTGGAACGAAACTGGACGGGCAAGGCCGCCGACAACGCCGGCATCGACGTAACCCTGGCCCTGTTCGACGACCTCGAACGCCAGGCCTCGCCCGCGCAACGCCAGGACTGGCGGTTCGAGTCCGCGCTTTATCGAGCGGTCTATGACGCCTGGGTGAAAGCGAGGTCGCGGGCCGAGACGGCGCGGCAAGCCGCCGCCCTGACGGCGCTGGCGGGGGCGCCCCAGCTGGGGTCCGAGGCGGCCATGCGCGGCGCCGAGGAAGCCCTGGCCCAGCCCGATGCGCCGGCGGCCCTGGCCTTGCGCGCTCGCCTCTTCGATCTGGCTGGCCGGCTATACGCCCACGGCGGTCTTCAGCTGAGTGTGGGCAAGTACGGCGCGTCGGCGATCGAGCGCGGCGCCAATCTCGACCGCGTGGACGCCTCGCTGAACGATCGGATATGGCTGACCGGCCAGTTCTCCGAAATTCGCGCCTTACCGGAGGAGGCCCAGCGCCAGGCCCGGCTGGCGGCGATCGCCGACCCGGCGATGATGGCGCGGGGCGCGTTGTACGATGATCTCGGCGATCCTGATCGCGAGCCGCATCTGGCGCGCGGCTTGGGCTTCGCCCGCGACCCCGATCTGCGCGAGAGCGCGATCAATGGGGGCGCCGACAAGATCCCCGATGACGGCTGGCGCGTGGCTTGGACGACTTACGCCGAGACCCTCTATGATCGCCCGATCACCATGCTCTATCGCGACCTCGATCCGAAGCGGACCTGGCGGCTGCGCGCCACCTACGCCGGCGAGGACTACCAGCTGCCCATGCGCCTGACGGCCAATGGCGTCGAGCTCCACCCGCCGACCTTGCGCGCGACCAATCCGATGACGATCGACCTCGCCATTCCCCCGGCTCTGACCCGCTCGGGTGAACTCCGTTTGGAGTGGACCCGGCCGCGCGGCGTCGGCGGCGGCGGCCGCGGCCACCAGGTGGCCGAGGTCTGGTTGATCCCTGATCCGATGACGACCCCTGTCTCTCCATGAGCGGAGCCCGCTGATGCGTTCTGAACTGTTTCTGTCTCGTCGCCTTCTGTTGGCGGGCGCCGCCGCATCCGCGCTCCCCATCTCCGCGGAGGCGGCCAGCGCGCTGAAGCCCTACGGCGCGACGCCCTCCGCGCGTCAGCTCGCCTGGCACCAGCTGGAGACGTACGGCTTCGTCCATTTCTCGATCAACACCTTCACCGATCGGGAGTGGGGCTATGGCGACGAGTCCCCGTCGCTGTTCAATCCGACCGACTTCAGCGCCGACCAGATCGCCGCCGCCGCCAAGGCGGGCGGGCTGAAGGCGCTGATCCTGACGGCCAAGCACCACGATGGCTTCTGCCTCTGGCCCAGCCGCTTCACCGAGCACAGCATCAAGAACAGCCCCTACAAGGACGGCAAGGGCGACATTGTCCGCGAAATGGCCGACGCCTGCGCCCGCGCGGGTCTGAAGTTCGGCATCTACCTGTCGCCCTGGGATCGCAATCACGCCGACTACGGGCGGCCTGAATATGTCACCTACTATCGCAACCAACTGCGGGAGCTGCTGACCCAGTACGGTACTTTGTTCGAGGTCTGGTTCGACGGCGCGAACGGCGGCGACGGCTACTACGGGGGCGCCCGCGAGGTGCGGAAGATCGGGCCCAACTACTACAACTGGCCGTCGATCATCGCCTTCGTACACGAATTGCAGCCGATGGCCGTGACCTTCGACCCCAAGGGCGCGGACCTGCGCTGGGTCGGCAACGAGGAGGGCTACGCCAAGGATCCTTGCTGGGCGACCATGGACGACGGCCCCTTCACCGAGGAAAAGGGCATGAGCGGCGTGCGGGGCGGTTCGGTCTGGTGGCCAGCCGAGGTCGATGTGTCGATCCGTCCGGGCTGGTTCTGGCACGCCTACGAAGACGCCGAGGTGAAGTCGCCGGGGCGCCTGCAAAAGATCTATTTCGAGTCCGTCGGGCGAGGGACGAACCTCCTGCTGAACCTGCCGCCGGATCGCCGGGGGCGCATCCCCGACCAGGACGTCGCCTCGCTGAAGGCCTGGGGCGACGCGCGGCGGGCTCTGTTCGCCCGGAACCTCGCCAAGGGCGCTACCGCCAAGGCCAGCGGCGCCCATCCGGTCCATCCCGCCAGCGCCGTCCTGGACGACCGCCGCGACACCTTTTGGGCGCACGACGCCCGAGCCGCCGACCTCGTCCTGACCTTGCCGGAGGCGCGGACCTTCGACGTCGTGCGATTGCGCGAGCATCTGCCTCTGGGTTTGCGCGTCAGTCGGTTCGCGCTCGACGCGTGGAGCGACGGCTGGCGCGAGATCGCCCAGCACGAGGGCATCGGCGCCCAGCGCCTGGTGCGGCTGGCCTCGCCCGTGACGACGCGCAAGCTGCGCCTGCGGGTTCTCGACGCGCCAGCGGGGCCGGCGATCAGCGAGATCAGCTTGTTCCGCCAGCCGGTCCTAGTCGATCCGCCCGCGATCCAGCGTGACTACGAGGGCAGGGTCTCCATCATCGGCGACGCCCCGGGCCTCGAGCTTCGCTACACCTTGGACGGATCCGCGCCCGGCGCTGGCGCTGTTCGCTTCACGACGTCGTTCGACCTGCCCGAGGGCGGGCTAGTGCGCGCGGTCGCGATCGATCCGACTAGCGGCGTCGTTAGTGGCCCGGCCGAGCGGCGGTTCGACGTTCGCAAGTCGGACTGGAAGATCGCCTCGGCGAGCGCGCCAGGCGCCGAGGCCCTGATCGACGATGGCCGGGGCTCCACCTGGCGCGCGTCGCTGGGCGACACCGCCAAACCCTGCGCCGTGACCCTGGATCTGGGACAGGCGCGCGCCTTGCGAGGCTTCACCCTGCTGCCCGCCTGGGACCGTCCGCGTGGCGCGGGCGCGCCGGCGGCCTATCGGGTCATGACCAGCCTGGACGGGATGGCCTGGGCCCCCGCGGCGGAAGGCGAGTTCTCCAATATCGCCGCCAGCCTGGCGCCGCAGCGGATCACCTTCGCCGCTCGTCAGGCCCGCTATCTGAAGCTGGAGATCACCCGCGCCGCGAAGGGGGAGGGCGAGATCGTCTTCGCCGAGCTGGGGGTCATCACCACGCCGGAGGACTAGCCGGAACGGGAGGCTTTCGCGGGTCCGCCGATTGTCGCGAAAGCCTCATATTTTTGTCACGCGACCGCAAGGAAGTTCGGCGCGCGTTCGTCTTGTTCCCGAGGGCGCTGGGACAAGGCTCGGCGTCGTGAGGGGATAATTCAAAATGTTAGTGGAAAGCCGCTGCTTCAAAGCCGCGCTGATGGCGTCGATCGCTGTATCGACCATGGCTCTTTCCCAGGGCGCCATGGCCCAGACCGCCAAGCCCGAGGCCACCACGGTCGACACCGTGGTGGTGACCGGCACCCGCATCCGCCGGCCTAACGCGCAATCCGCCGCGCCGATCGTCACCATGGATAAGCAGGAGCTGCAGTTCCAGGGCGTGATGAACATCGAGGACGCCCTCAATCGCCTGCCGCAGGTCCGCGCCGACAACAACCAGTTCGGCGCCGGCTTCGACAACGGCGGCCAGGCCAAGGTCAACCTTCGCCGCCTCGGCAACCAGCGCACGCTGGTCCTGCTGGACGGCGAGCGGCTGCTCCCGGTCCAGGCCATCGACCTGAACATCGTCCCGGTCGCCCTGATCTCGCGGGTGGACGTGCTGTCGGGCGGCGCGTCCTCGACCTACGGCTCGGACGCCGTGGCCGGCGTCGTCAACTTCGTGCTGAACAAGAAGTACGACGGCGTGCAGATCAACAGCTCTTACAGCTTCTATCAGCACACCAACGACAACATCGCCATGCGGTCGCTGCTGAGCAACTATCCGAACTTCCCGGTTCCCTCCAAGCACGTGACCGACGGCGGTCGCTACGACGTCAATTTCGCCGCGGGCAAGAACTTCCACGACGGCGACGGCAACGTCAGCATCTTCGCCGGCTATCGGGACCAGAAGCCGGTCAAGTGGGGCGCGCGCGACTACTCGGCCTGCCGGGTGGGCAACACCACATCGGCGCTGTCGTGCAGCGTCAACACGTCGTACACGCCGTCAGGCCGCCTCGACATCTCCAGCGGCCCAAACGCGGGAAGCGGCTATTTCATCAACAAGGACGGCACGCAGAGCTTCGTCTCGACGGCCAATAGCGCCGACTACGGCAGCAACACCCGCAAGGACTGGAACTTCATCCGCGCGGACAAGCGCTATACCGGTGGCCTATTCGCCAACTATCGCTTCAACGACGCCGCCGAGGTCTACGGCAACCTGCTGGTCATGCGCGACGTCTCGATCGAGCAGCAGTCGGGCGCCTTCACCGCGCCGGTGACCATCAGCTGCAACAACCCCTTCATGTCCGCGGCTCAGGCGTCCAGCCTCTGCGGCTCGGGCGCGGGCTCGGCCTCGACGGTCAGGGCCGACTACTACCTGCTGCAGCAAGGGCCGGGCAGCATCCCGGTCCAGAACCGCATCATCAACGCGGACTACCGCTTCAGCGGCGGCGTGCGGGGTGACGTGTTCGACGGCTGGCACTACGACGTGAACGTCGTGGCCTCGCGCGTCGAAAATTCGCTGTCCGACCGCAACGAGGTCAATCTGGACCGTTTCGCTCGCGCGGTGGACACGGTCAATGTGGGTGGCGTTCCGACCTGCCGTTCGGTGGTCGACAAGACCGACACCAACTGCGTCGCGGCCAATATCTTCCAGGCCAACAAGATCGACCCCAAGGTCTACGACTACGTCTACGACCACTATCGCTGGACCAACGTGGTCGAGCAGCGTGACCTGACGCTCAACCTGACGGGTGACCTTGGCCAGTATGGCCTCAAGAGCCCCTGGGCCAACGAAGGCGTCGCGATCGCCGTCGGCGGCGAGTACCGTCGCGAGAGTCTGAAGGTGAAGGCCGACCAGGCGACTATCGACTACGAGGGCTGGTTCAGCACCGTCGGCGGCCATTACTCCGTCAAGGAGGCCTATGGCGAAGCCCAGCTGCCGATCGCCAACGACCTTCCGTTCATCAAGAGCTTGGTGATCAACACGGGTATCCGGGCCTCGAAGTACGACACGCAGAAGAAGGAGCTCTACACCTCCAAGGTCGAAGCTCTGTACCGGCCGTTCGAGGACCTGCTGCTGCGGTCCAGCTACAATTCGGCCGCGCGCGCGCCGAACATCTCGGAGCTCTATTCGCCGCGCAACTTCAGCTACAACGGTACCGACCCGTGCTCGGCGACCTCGCTGAGCCAGCCGGGCGCGGCGACCGCCGCGCAGTGCGCCAACACCGGCGTCACCGCCGCCCAGTACGCGGCCAAGTCGATCCAGGATTGCGGTCCGAACGGCTGCCGTCGCTATGCTGGCGGCGGCAACATCAACCTGCTGCCGGAGAAGGCGATCACCCAGACTCTGGGCTTCGTCTACACCCCGCATCAGGTGCCGGGCCTGCTGATCTCGGTCGACCGCGTCGACATCAAGATCAAGGACTTCATCGGCTATATCGACGCCAATGTCGCCCTGTCGAACTGCCTGACCACCGGCCTTCAGTACTACTGCCGTTTCGTCAAGCGTGACCCGACCACTGGCCGCCTCGACGGCTCCTCGACCACCGCCGGCTTCATCTCGGGCGGCACCGAGAACACCAACATCCTCGGCTACAAGGCCGAGGACATCCAGGTCGACTACGCCTTCGGCATCGGCAAGTTCGGCCGCATGAATCTGAACCTGGTCGGCACGTTGATGCGCGACAGCAAGGGCCAGGACTCGCCGACGGTGCCGGTGCAGGACTGCGCGGGCTACTATGGCCAGCCCAGCTGCTACGCCCCGGCGCCGAAGTGGGCGTCCAACGCCCGCGCCACCTGGACCACGCCGTGGCGCCAGGGCGTCGTGTCGCTGGCCTGGCGGCATATTGGCTCGACGCGCCTGAGCGCCAATAGCACCGACAACGCCTTGAATGGCGGCGCCGGTCCGCAGGGCTACACGATCCTGACCAAGATGAAGGCCTACGACTACTTCGACCTGTCGGGCTCGGTGCTGGTGGCCAAGAATCTGACGGGCCGGATCGCGATCAACAATCTGCTCGATCGTTCGCCACCCGTGGTTCCGGCGACCTTCGTCGATGGCACGACGAACAATCCGAACACCTATACGGGCCTCTATGATCCTTTGGGCCGCGCCATCAACGTCAGCCTGCAGTATAACTTCTGATGAAACACCCGGCCGCGTCACATGTTGGCGCGGCCGGATTCTTGTCTAACCAAGTCGACGGCCGGGGCGAGCTTTGTCCTGGCCGTCATCCGCCACGGACCCCGATGTGACTCAGATCGCCTCGCCCGGGACGACGACAGGACCGACCACCGCCAGCCCGCGGGGACGGCGCCAGCCGTCATGACGTCCGATCGTCCGGTGGGTCGCCAGCGAGATCATGCCTCACGAGGCGAGCGTTCGGGCCTGGCTGCGGCGGTCGCGGGTCGCTTCCGAGGAGATCGACGACCTGATCCAGGAGGCCTATTGCAAGCTGGTCGGACTGGAATGCGTTGATCAGATCGAAAGCCCGGACGGCTATTTCTTCCAGACCGTTCGCAACCTGCTCGCCGACAAGATCCGGCGGGCCAAGATCGTCAGGATCGAGACGGTCATGGAAATCGAGACGCTGGGGGTGTGCTCCGACGAGCCCACGCCCGAAAGCGCCGCGGCGTCGCGGCGCGAACTGGCCAGGGTTCAGGCCTTGATCATGAACTTGCCAGACCGCTGCCGCAGGGTCTTCGAGCTGCGGAAAGTGGAAGGCGTGTCGCAACGCGAGATCGCGCGGCGACTGGGCATCAGCGAGAGCGCCGTCGAGAACGAGGCGGTAAAGGGAATGCGTCTGATCATCCGGGCGCTTCAGGAACAGGGCGCGGATGTGCGAGGCGACCGGGCGGGAACACGACATGACCGATCGCGAAACAGCTGAGGCGATCGAGGCCGCCGCCACCCGATGGATGTGGCGGCTGGACCGCGAAGGCCGATCTCCGAAATTCGACGCCGACCTCGAGGCCTGGCTGGCGGGCGATCCCCGTCGCAGGGGCGCCTTCCTGAAGGCCGAGGCGGTCTGGACGCTGTTGGACCAGACCCGCGGCCACCCCTTGCCCATTCCGTTGGCGTCGCGCCGCCGGCCACCGTCCACCGTCCGTCGCGCGCTCCTGTTCGGCGGCTGCGCCCTGGCGGCGTCCACGGTGGGGGCGGGGGTTTTCCTCTGGCGGGCGGATCGCTATCAAACCGGCGTCGGAGAGGTCCGCCGCGTCCCGCTGAAGGACGGTTCGGTGGCGTCGATCAACACCGCCTCAAGCCTCGAGGTCTCGTTACGCGCCACCCAGCGCACCGTGCGGCTGGCCGAGGGCGAGGCCTGGTTCCAGGTCGCTAGCGACGCGCGCCGTCCGTTCGTGGTCGAGGCCGGATCGATCCGCGTGCGCGCCGTTGGAACGGCTTTCTCCGTGCGGCGACGGTCCACCGGCGTCGATGTTCTAGTGACGGAGGGCGTCGTCGAGGCCTGGGCGGAAGGGCGTCCGCGAGCGCACATTCGCCTGGAGGCCGGCGACAAGGCTTTTCTCGACGAGAACGCCGCCATCCGGAAGGCCAGCGCGGCCTCGTCGGAGATCGATCGCAAGCTGGAATGGCGGTTCGGCAAGATCGACCTGGCGGGCGAGACCCTGGGCGACGCGGTCGCCGACTTCAACCGCTACAACGCCCGCAAGCTGGTGATCGCCGATCCCCGGCTCGCCGATGAGCGCCTCTACGGGATTTTCTACATGGACGATCCCGCCGCGTTCGCCGCCGCTGTCCAGGTCAGCCTGGGCGTCGGCGTCGAGGTGGGGAGCAGCCGGATCGTGATCGGCCGGGAGCGGGCGTCGTAACGTTGCAGCCGCCCGCATCGGAAGCCGCGCGCCAGGATTCGTCGGATGCGCTCCAGCGGTCGAGGCGCCGACGGGTCCCGATCTGGACGCGCGCGCTTGTCACCCTGATCGGTTTCGCGCTGTTGGCGGCGCCCGTCGCGGTTCTGGCCGAGACCGCGACCCGGCGGTTCGATGTTCGGTCGCAAGGCGCGGCGACGGGCGTGGCGGACTTCGCGCGACAGGCCGACATCCAACTGCTGCTGACCGCCGCCGCCGCGGGCGGCAAGCGGACAAACGCCCTGCACGGCGCCTTCGACGTCTCCACCGGCCTGGAGCTTCTGCTGAAGAACACGGGGCTGCGCGCGCGTCCGATCGCGCCGAGAATCTACGCCGTGGTGGCGGTGGAGGAAGCACCGCCGGAGCGCGTCGCGCGTCCCGTCGAGCCGGTGATCGCGACGTCCAGCCCCGCCGTGGTCGGAGAGCTGGTGGTCACTGGCGCCTTGATCCGAGGGACGAACAGCGTCTCCGCGGCGCCAGTCACCACGGTGTCGGCGGCCGACCTCCGCTTTCAGGGCGTCCTCAACCTAGAGGAGGCGATCAACCGGCTGCCCCAGGTTCGCGCCGACTCCACGCAATTCACCAACGGCTCGGACGCCAATGGCCGCGCGAAGATCAACCTGCGAAATCTCGGCGACCAGCGGACCCTGATCCTGATGGATGGGCAGCGGGTGCTGCCGGTACAGGCGACGGACCTCAATATCATTCCAGCCTCGCTGGTCCGACGGGTCGAGGTGCTGACTGGCGGCGCCTCGACGACCTACGGCTCGGACGCGGTGGCCGGTGTCGTCAACTTCATCCTCGACAAGACCTTCGACGGCCTGCGGCTCGACGCCAGCTACAGCGTCTACCAGCACGACAACGACGACATGGCCGTTCGCGGCCTAATCGCCAATTTTCCCAATGTCGTAACGCCTTCGGCCCATGTGACCGACGGCGTGCGCAAGGACGCCACCCTGACCGCGGGAAGGACCTTCGCCGACGGACGCGGAAACATCAGCCTGTTCGGCGGCTATCGCGTCCAGCATCCGGTGCGATGGGCGGACCGCGACTACTCGGCTTGCCGGGTGATCCCGACCGACGATCGCGCCGGCGCCACCTGCGCGATCAACACCATCTACACCCACTATAGCCGTTTCGAGCCGCTGAGCGGGCCATCCGCCGGTCAGGCGCTGTATGTCGATCGCCATGGCGGCGAGGCGTTCGCTCCAGCGTCCCAGAGCGCCGACTACGGCGCCAACACCCGCGAGAGCTTCAACTTCATGCGGTCGGACGAGCGCCGCTCGGCCGGGGTCTTCGCGCGTTTCGCGTTCAGCGAGGCGGCCGAACTGCATGCCGCCGCCCTCTATATGAAGGACGTCAGCAGCAGCCAGTTCTATCCCTATATCAATCTGACGGGTTCGCGGCCGGGTGGTTTCCAGATCAACTGTGACAACCCGTTTCTCTCCGCCAGCCAGGCCGCGGGTCTCTGCGGTTCAGCGGCGGGAACCCATGCGCTGATCTCGACCGAATATACCGCCATCATGAGCGGACCGGGAAGCCTTCCGCTGCGAGCCGAGGCGGTGAACGAGGACTACCGGATCAGCGTGGGCCTGACCGGCGTGCTGGGTGGCGCATGGCGCTATGACCTGAACGCGCTGACCTCGCGGGTCTCGAGTTCTCTATCGGACGACAACCAAGTCGATCCGGAAAAGCTCAACAACGCGCTTAATGTCGTTCTGGATAAGGGGACTCCGGTCTGCGCGGCGGCCCTGAGCGGCGTCGATCCGGACTGTGTTCCGGCCAATGTCTTTCGCGAGGGGGCCATCGACCCCGCCTTCTATCGATACGCCTATCGGAACTACGTCTGGTACGACGATCACGCCCAAACCGATGTCACCGCCAGTCTCTCCGGAGATCTTGGCGATTATGGCCTGAAAAGCCCCTGGGCGGAGCGCGGCGTCGCGGTGGCCGTCGGCGGCGAGTACCGCCTGGACGTCAAGGCCATCGGCGCTCCCGACCCCGTGTCCGGCATTGCGCCGGTCAGCAAGATCCCCTACATCCAGGCC